>CAZAYQ010000050.1:0-10523 GCA_964489345.1 uncultured Clostridia bacterium
CGCAAATTCAGCTTGGTGTATTCGGGTTTTGCATTAATCTCTATATCATCCGGCATATCCGGAATATACTCTTCTTCAAGAGGCTCGTATTCCTCTCCTTTCAAGGAAATTGAGCAGAATTGACTGTCGCCTAAAGTATAGAAACACCGGTAGTCATAAGTACCATTCTCCACGAACTCAGCATCAGCAGGAAATTCAGCTCTTATAGCATCTGTAATATCCTCCCAGCTGCCGTCATATAAAATCTGCCATTGGTAGGTATCTGCTTCTTGAGACAGCTTTATGATATAGCCTGTCTCATCTGTCTCATCTGCCTCACCTGTCTCATCTGCCTCACCTGTCTCATCCGGCTCATCTTTCTCTGCCATAACAAATGCTTTGCCGGAAGCAGGTGCTTCAGCTTTGCCTACCGGTTGGTAGCGGGCTAACGGGATAGGCTCCTCCACTGCTATGTCCAGGTCATCAGCACTGATTGCATTGTCATAGATTGTATTTCCTTCTTCATCCTGGATAAGGACAGGTTCATAGCTGATATATGCCGTGGCCCTGCCTGCACTTCCTCCTAAACGATAAACTTTAATTATATCGCTTTCTCCCTCATTAATAGTGAGACCGGACTTTTCAAAAGCAAAAGCTCCGTAGGGGTATCTTTCTTCCCAGCTTTCGTCCACCAACCGGGTATTGCCGTCAGAATCCGTAAAGCTAATCCCTGATGCGGTTTCACTTCCATCGATCATATAGGCAAGCGCAGGGCCGGGTAACTGTAAGATAATCAGTAGTGCAAGGACAATGCTTATTAATCTTACTCCATTGCTTGTTTTTTTCATTCATCTAACCCCCTTTTTTCCATTTCTCTCATTTTTTTTGCCTCCTCCATAATTAAGCTTCTTTTTATCCTTTCCCGGTAACGTATACAAAGTGCAGTAATTACCACTGCTGCTGCAAAGGCAATTACAGCCACCAGCACATAGCCGCCGGCATCCTCGTACATAAGCATAGTGCCATAGGGCCCCGGCACCCCGCCTATTCCGCTGCCCTTTATGGCAATAAGTATACTCATCAGGGAAATAGACAGCACCGTACTCAGAGCGAAAAGACTGCAGAGCAAACAATTTTCCCGTTTGCGGTGCTGCTCTTTTATTCTAAGCTTTACCCGCCTGACCCGTTCTGTCGTATCATACATTTCATAGTCTCCTTTCTGTAGGATAAGGCCTTAGCTTATCCTCTCACTTACTTAGGTACAAAAATTCGACAAACTACGCAGCCCAAAATTAAAAATATATTAAGTTTTTGTAACAAGGTTTGCTTGATATTTTCGAAATAGCCTAAATACCAGTCCTCCAGATTGGCAGAGTGTGAATAGTAAAATGGATGTTGAATTCTACCGTGAGCTAAAGAATTATTAACAAAGAAAATAAGCAGGGCCTGATATCATAAATAATTGATATCAGGCCCTGCTTATGTTTTAATTTATTGTTTTTTTATCGGGACGATGACTGTCACAACTGTCTTCATTCGCTGAAAGCCGCGAAGAATCTTTGGAGAATTGCTGCTATTTCGCATCTTTGCACCAGGCCTTGGGGGTCTAAGCTTCCGTCAGCCCTGCCGCTTAAAATCCCTGAACCCGCTCCCCATTTAAGAGCTTCAAGAGCCCATGGAGAAGCTTCATCACTGTCAGAAAATTCTCTTATGTCAGATGTTTTTGTGGTATCGAGACCTGCATAGGCTGCAAATCTGTATAATATAGCAAGAGCCTGCTCTCTGCTTATGATTTGGTCGGGTTTATAAAGTCCTTCACCGTATCCGCTGATTATATTGTTATCGCCTGCCCACTTGACACTTGCTGCATAATAGCTGTCAAGGGGAACATCGTCAAAGGATAATTCCCGGGGCTTTGCTAAAGTTAGGTCATTCATGTGTTCATAGAGCCTGCCGAGGACCGTCACAAACATTCCTCTTGTCATTGACATGTAGGGAGAGAATTTGTTTTCGTCAGTTCCCTTAAACAAAGCTAATCCTACTACAAAGTCAACTGATTCTTTAAACCAGTCCTCATCATTTACATCGATGAAGTTTATCCTTAGGGGTCCTGCCTTTTTGATAAATACTGCTTCAATGGTTGAGCTTTTGCTTACCCCCTTGAATGTGTAGGATAATACGGCGCCTATGCTTTCTCCGTTAACCAATACATTGCTTATTTCAAATCCTTCATCAGGGATTATAGTAAATGTTTGGCTTCCGCCTGCTTCCACCTCAGAAATTACAGGAGTGATCCTTCCTCCGCTGCCTGCTGCGGCTGTTATTGTATATACAATAAGCGGACCGCCGCCGCCACCGCCGCCTCCTCCGCCGCCTTTAGGAATATTGGGAGCCTCATATTTAAAGCCTGCTTTTACAATAAGGTCTGCTGCCGGCATTTGCAAGGTCTGTTCAGGTGATTTTGCATTATCCAGGTCCATATCTTCAATTATATCCCCTTCATCTGAATGTATTGTATATGTTACTTCCCATCCGGTGAATTTATAACTTTTGCTTGGATATGCCGTAATTGTAATTTCTTCTCCTTCAAATGCCATATCCTTACTGATAATAATATTTCCACCTTCATCTGCTAGCGCAGTAATACCGTACAATTTTTCAGATCTTGCAAACACTTCAATATTATCGGTAATTTCATATATTATACATATTAAGCTGCCGTCATCATTTTCAATCACTTCATCAAATCCGTAAAAGTCACCGTCATTACCGTAAACTCCATACTCTGTAAGCATATAGCCTGTATTCGACAGGATTTTAAATATGCCTGTGCTTCCTTCCCGGACATCCGTAAAAGCATCCTGGTCTGCAGGATCAAATGTCATGTAGATTGCTGTCTTTTCAGTATCAGTATCAACAGTATATTCAACAATATCCCTAAAGAAAACTTCAGCTTCAACATCTCCGGACAGGCCATCAATTATATATACATTGTCAAGCTGGTTTGACTTGTAAGAATTCTTTGCTTCATCTCCGTTTATCAGCCAATAATCAACCATTTGACCGGATTCAGGCAGGGCGGTAAATACCACCTTTGTTCCTCCGCCTATGTTATTGTGGCCGCTTTCAAAGGCTACTCCGTCGGTAGTTGCAGATATGTCCCCGCCCTCGGGAGCTGAGTAGACAACCCTATAATAGGCCATAGGTACAAATTCAACCCACACATCAAAGTCTTCATCTATGTCAGCTAACTCCCATGTTTTAACGGTTGTTTGATATTCTACACCATTTATTATCCATTTTCCTACCATGAAATCTGAATCAACATTTGCCCTAAGGGTTACATTGTCACCTTCAAAAACTTCAATCCATGAAGGACTTTCAATATCTGCAAATCTGCCTCCATTTAAGCTCCAGCTCATTGTTCCATGGTCCCCTTCTGTATCATAGGAAACATAAATTTCATAATCCTGATTGTTTTTAAACACTGCCCTTACTGTCATATCCGAGCCTAATGCGCCGATAATCAGGGTTTTTCCGCTTTTATCATCAACATCCCCATTTATAATCCACTTGTCAAACAGGTAGCCGTATGCAGGTATAGCTTCAAATTCAACCTTTGACCCGCCTTCAATATTATCTAATTCATCTAAATCTGTTACCGCTGCATTATTAATTGTAATTTCTACTGCATTTTCTTCGCCGCCTGCATCCTCTATGCTGAATTCTATTTTAGCAGGCTTGTTTCTTGTTTCTACATCGATTGATGTGTCAGCCATTATTGTAAATTCATATTCATTTAAGCCCTCACTGTCTTCAACCGGGAAACCATTTTCGTACCAATAAGCATCTTCTGCAATAACAAATCCCGGAGAAGGCTTAACAGTAACCTTCTTGCTTCCTTCTATTTTGTCACCGGACTTTGCTGTTACCGGCTCATCTCCATTTTCATCTCCCGTGCTTAAATCATCATCTATATTGTCCATATACCAGGCTTCCAGGTTGTTTCCCAGCGTTATTTCATAGCTGTCGCGCTCAAATACAGCATATAATATAACACTGTTGTTTCCCATTTCAACATTGACAAGGTGCCTCCCCTCTTCATCCACGCTTCCTAAAGGTTTTGTCATACCGAGACCTACAGAATATTTCTGCCATTCTACAAAGTGATAGCCTTCTTCCGGCAATGCCATAAAGTCATAGGAAGCACCTTCAATTACTACAGCTCCGCTTGTTAAAGCTTCAGAGCTGATACATGCCACTTGACCGGCTTCAATATTATCATTAAGCACTTTGTATTCCAGGGTGTTGCCTTTTACTAAGAACTCAACTTTAATATCAAGGGGTATTGATTTCATCAAATAGTTAAATCTGTTTGAAACTACTGTCTTTCCCTCTTCATCCTCCAATATTTCATATGTTTCTGTATCATTGTCTTTTATATACCAGCCTGAAACTACATATCCCTTATCAGGTGCAGCTGCAAATGTTATTAGAGTTCCGTTCTGGTATTTTGTTGTCCAATATTTATGGTTTTCAGGAGACAGCACTTCAAGCTTGCCCACATCTCTGCCCAGTAATTTTGCTGCTTGACCAAAAACGGAAAAAGTTTCACCTGTTAATATATATTTTCCTTCAATAAATGTAACATTGTAATTGGCAAATACTGAATTATAGACTAATGGAGGAATTCCCGCTATGGTGTATTCTCCGGGGTCTGTTTCAATATCTATTTCTATCTGCCTTCCTGCCCTGAAAGCACCGACAGCAATTCCAAGTTCACTCAGTATGTCGTCAGCAGGTCCTTCATCCCAATCTGCCAGTGTGCCTGAGCTAATAATCAAATCATCTTTTGCAGTTGGATGCCTTGCATCATCAGTCATGGCAGTTGCAGACTTATCCAATGCTTTTATGGTCAAATCCCTCTTTGAGACTATAATATCTTTATAAGCAATTTCTTCGCTTTCTTCAAAGGCAGAGAGTCTAAATGTTCCTGATTCCTTTGCCGTAATGATATTTCCATCTACCCAGCCAACCTGCTCAGTCAGTTCTGTCCTCCATATAGGTATGCTGATTTCAAATATAAAGAATTTATATGTTATATAATCAAAAATCACGACCGGTTTATATATTTTGTAATCAATACCTTCTAAAACGGGACTTATTACCGTTTTTCCCTCATCCTTTGTGACCTTGTTCATATCATAAACAATTTCGTCCCCGTATATGATACTGTCTTCAACCTCTAAAAGATATCCTTCGTCTGCACCGCTTAAATATGGAGCCCTTTCAGAAACTGATGTTTTAAATATTCTGCTTCCCGAATAATATGCCCTTATCTCATAGACGCCATCCGGAAGCTTTGTAATATCAACGCTTGCAATACCCTTGCTTCCTATGATTTCTATATCTGCAGTATAAGATTTATTGTAATTCGGGTTCCTGATTTCAAATGTTACAGTCCCTGTCGGCGGTGTTTGGATATCTGTATAGGGATGGCTCACTTCAGTCTGAAGCCTATGTCCGTCATCAGTTTCTGCTACTGTTACCTTCTGAATATTAGAACTTCTTTTTTCGTATTTAACTGTAACAGTATCTGAATATGCCGATATATGGTAGGCATCATAAATTACATTAATTCTGCACCTGTAGTCGCCGGCAGTATTCAGGCCTGCATTGGAAATTGTAAGTGTTGCCTTTGTATATCCGCTTATATCCTTCCACCGGCCATCCACCTTTTTTTGCCACTGGAATTTTGCCCCCTGACTATAGTCTTCACTGTTGATTATATAAGCGGTCACTGACTTGCTTAAATCAGGATATACATGAATTTCTTTACTTGTAATGCCAATATCAGGATAGCCCGCGTCCGACTTGGTTCTTGCAACAAGAACAGGGCTTAAAATGCTGTCCGTTGGCTGGGCCCTGCCAATAACCTGAATCTGGTATTTGTAATCAGTGTATGGGTATAGGGCCCCCTCTCCATCTCCGCCATCGATGAAAGAGTAATACCTGGTGTTGGTTATTTCATCAAAATCTTCAAAATCCGATGCTTTTATTACAGGTCCTAATTCGTAGCTGCCACTGCCGTCAGGGAATTCATAGTATCTGTAGATCTGGAATCCTGCAGCTCCCCCCGAATAAGACCAGGTCAGGCAGTTTTGGCCGGCTGTAGTTCTGGATGTATCCTGTGCAAAATCTGTTGGAAGGTCAGGCGGTGTTTTTATATCCGTAACCAAGTAACTTACAACCGGGAAAGTATTTAAACCGTCATCGTAGTAAAATGCAAAAAGCTTCCAGGCATAATAGTAATCCTCAGCTCCTGCAGGCAGGTTGTTTACTGTTCCGGAAAAACTGCTGCCGTTTGTTGTTACTGTTGTTTTACCGTATCCGTATTCATATCCGGCAGTCACTCCTACCACTACTCCTCCTGCTCCGGCTCCTATCTTAAAGTCAACCCCGTCCGTGTGGGAGAAACTTTTAGCAGTTTCGCTGCTCATAGCAATTTCTTGGGTAACATATCCTAATCCGCCGTAGTTAACGGCTGCCCAGTCTCCCTTAAATTCTATTGAACTGTCCTTGCTGTAATTGATACCGGAGCCAAGTCCTGCGGCAAATTCAGAAACTGAAGACGGATAAGAGGAAGGGCTGCCCACAGTATGATTTAAAACATTTCCTGAAATTTGAGGCAGCTCATCATAATCAGCAGCTATGGATTCATAGCTTTTAAGCGGCATTGTGACAACAGCGGCTGTATGAGGAATATTAACAGCCATTGCCTGCTCCTTGATAATTACTTTGCCCCCGTCATCCATTTCAGGATAATAAGATTTATAAACATAAACCTCCATTGGTATTGAATAAAATGCAACAGCATCTTCTCCCGTTGCTGTTCCGTAAGTTATGGACTGTTCAAGGGTGCTGGTTTTTTCTGTTTCCCATGTGAATCCATGGCTGTAAGCAAGCTCGGTTTCGAATTTTGCTGCTTTTATACCGAAAATAGAAAATTCTTGTTCAAAGCTTACATAAGCACCCACAGAAAGAGTGTGGGACTTTGTCTCTCCTGTTGACCCTCCTTCAGTTGAAGAGTATTCTGTAGAGCCCTCCAAATAATTTCCGCTGTCTTCCTGAATTGCTATATCTTCAAAATACGGGGATGAAGCTAAAACAGCTAACACCTTAGGGTCTGTATAGGTAACATAGTGGTCACCGGTATACTCCATATATACAGTGTCGTCGTCCGTGTTTACACTTGTATAGTAGCTGGTAAAGTTTTGACCGCAGTCCTTCGTTTTGAATGTAAGTGTATCAGCATTTGAATAGATGGAGTGCATTAACAATTTACCCGGTATGTCTTTTGTTGTAAAGGAATATATAAACCACCACCAGTATTTGCTGTAACTATGGGTCTGAGGGAAGAAATACTGCATAACCTGAATGGTTTCTTTGCCGTCTCCGGTAAAATCAGCTGCTATAACACCGTACTCGGCATAAGATTTGTATGGAGCATTGTTGTCCGGATGCTGCATCTGAGATCTTTCATCTAATTCTAAAACGATTTTCAAGCCGTCATTTCCATATTCAAAAATTACGCTGTCCAGATAAATATGTGCCGCTTTCCCCGCCCCATTCATCTTAACCGTTGTAATGTTGGCTACGCAGGCAGGAGAGCTGTGGTAAAAGCCGTCTTCCCCTTCAGGATAATTTCCCTGTTTATCCTTATCTGCAATAATCTTGAAGTTTTCAGAATATGAGAGCATGAATCTGTCTTCATCTCCATCATAATTGTACATCATTATTACACGGTTGCTGAACACATTTTTATTTATATCAGAAACAAGCTGGCCTCCAAGTATCAGTTCATCAGTTCCATCCCCGTTTATATCCCCGTATGTAAAGGCTGCACGCACTATTTCAGAATTAGCATATTTTAATTCGAAGGGTTTGCTCTTTTGAAGCATATTCCCAAGCTTGCTTCCGTAAAGAACTGCTGCCTTGCAGGAAGTGTTGTAATCTTTGCCATAGTAGGTGCCCCAGCTTATAGCTATATCATCTGTGCCGTCCCTGTTAAAGTCTCCCGTTGTTATTGAAACCATATTTGAAACATAGGGAGACTCATTAAATGCATAGGTCCAGGCTAAAGACCACTTGCTGCTGTCAAGATAAAGGTCGCCCGGCTTTGAACTTGTTGTTTGCAGCTTATAAATTGCTAACTGCGAGCTGCCCTGGTCCGGTATGTATACGGCTACTTCATCAATTCCGTCTCCATCATAATCACCTGTTGATATTTGCAGATAATTTTGAAGCTGGTAAAATTGTGTAGTCAAATCCTCGTTTGCATATATTCCGGAGTTGCCGATAACATCGCTTGTAGTCATGAGCTCCAAGGGCGCTTGGCTCACATCTCCTTTTACCGGGTCGGTAAAATACATATATAGTCCGCCGACAGAAGAATTTTCTCCTGCAGCCACTGTTACAAGCTGCCCCTTCATGCCGCTTCCGGTAAAGTTGCCGGAAGCTGCTTTAAATGCCTTGTAGGATTTGTAATATTCCGTCTTAAGCTCAGTATTGTTATCCAAAGTTATAGTTTTGTTTGTTGAATTCAAGGTGTCAGAATAAAAATCATGACTTGTGCCGGTTAATATACCTTCATGACCTCTTAAGCTTCTGCTTATTTTGTACCAGGGCACTTCCTTTCCTCCAACAATTGTAACTCCCGATGATTGCTGAGATGTAAATAACTCAGATACCGGATTTAAAGAAATCATATCCCTGCCATATGGGTTGTCCTTACTATCTTCATCAAAACTCTCAGGCATTACATCTGTATCAATTCCCAATGCCTGCAAGGCGTTCATGTTGTCCAGGGTATCCTCTCCGCTGCTGCTTGCAGCATAAACAGGCATCGATACAGGCAGCATCATTGTAATAATCATCATAACAGTCAAAATCATGCACAGTAACCGTCTTCCTTTTTCCATTTAAATCTCCCTTCCTTTCAACCTTCTCTTGTTATTTTGTCAAATTTTGGCGACATAGTTATACATCTTCTCCTTTAAAAATTAAACATATATTTTATTCTTTTATTGTTCCCGCTGTCATCCTATCCCTTTTTCTTCTGTGCCGCCAACATCCCCGCATACATTTCCAATACCCCTTTTGTTCAGCACAATCTTGTCAATAAGAATTTCCCAGCATCATTTTCATTATTTCGCTGTATGACAGCTCTGCAATAACAATACCGTCCTTATACCAATGTACGAATCCCCCATCTGTGTCTGCTGTTTTCCATACCTGTAGATTTTTAAGAATTCCAAAACGAAACCCTTGAAAAAATGGTTTCATATCTACTAAAGCAGAATTATCAGTGTCAAAAATTATACAAAGAATACCGTTTTCCCTTGCTTCCACTTGTTTAATTGGTTCCCCCTTCATATTGCTCCTCCACATACAAAAATGCCACCGTATATAATCTACCATGGCATTTTTAGTTTGTAGTGTGATTAAATGTCACTATTTTTTATTTTTGAGATGCTCTTCCAATATTATTCGCTTATTTTTAACATTACCTGAAATGTTTAGCTTGTCATATATTCGAGATAGCTGGTTTCTGACTGTTCCTGGAGCTAAGTTAAGTTTATTTGCAATTTCCGTGTTTGTTTTACGCTCAACAGCAAGTTTTGCAATTATTAATTCCCGTTCAGTCAAACCGTAATCTTCATGTTCCCGGAAAGCTTCCCAAAGTATTTTTTGCCTGCCCGCATTAAACTGCAGGGATAATAAGAGGATGCTTTCAATATATTCATGGTAAATTCCCCCTTCCTTAAATTCTAACAGAAGGGGGTTAATATAGGATTCATTTTCCGCAAAGGGCATAATTATGCCATCGGGAACAGCCATGCTTAGTGCTGTATGTAACTTTTCAAGTGCTTCAGCGTGCCTTCCTATATTTTCATAAGCTATTGAAAGCTGAATGTTCAGCCTGATTTTATTCATAACATTATTATAAATGCTGTATACTTTTTGATAATCCGAGGCAGCAGATATGATAGTTGTCCAGTTTCCCATAGATAAAAGCAGCTGATTGTAAAAATCATAAAGCATTGGTTTGGCAGGAAACATAACAAGAGATTCATCCAATCTGCCTTCTGACATCCATGAAGGAGCCTTTTCAGGATGGCCTAATAAAGAATAAATATAAACTTGACACATATCAAGGGTGTTTAACAAGGTATACTGGCGCTGCCTGTATAAATATTTTCTGCAGTCATTTATACGCTTTATCAATGATTCGTATCGGCCCTTGAATAATTCCATCCGCATAAAAAGAAACTCTGAGCACAGCATTATACTGTATTGGTTTTTCCTTTTTGCAGCTGACATTGCCATCTGGTTTATAATATCTGCATCATTTATCTTTCCTCTCTCGTAATAAAGCTCTGCCGCAAATACATGTTCTGCACCCTTTCCATGTCCGTCGGTTACCTGATAGTAATATGGCATGCATTCCTTCATTTCATTGTTTTCAATGTCTGCACTGCCTA
>CAZAYQ010000051.1:0-10355 GCA_964489345.1 uncultured Clostridia bacterium
TATCTGTTTTTCTTTCAACAATATTTCTTAACTCCCTGTATACCAGCCTGGCAGTCATAGTTGCAAAGCAGGATATAACGGGTACAAGCATGAACTCACTGTAATTAACATGCATCTTTATAATCCATGCAACAAGAAAAAACAATGAACCGGCAATGGCAGATGCTTTCAAGCACTGGAGCAAATCCTTATAACCTGCATATCTCCACAAACTTTTATACATGCCGTTTGCTTTAAATGTCAGTATATAAATTATAGTGTACAAAATTAACTTAGGCACAAAAGTCAATATTTCAAGGTCTTCTTGTCCAAACATAAAAAAAGTTATAAGGCATGAAGAAGCAGCAATGTTTGCATCAATTAACATTAATACTGATGTTCTGTACTTGTTAAAAACCCCATGTGCTTTATTATAAAAACCTATTATATTAAAATTCTGATTAGCTTTATTCAGGCTTGTACACATCTCCCCCGAGAACCCCCTATTAAATACAATTATCATTGTAAATAGAATTTAGAATTAATACTTGTATTTATTGTAAACCATATGAAATGAGAAGAGTGTCGAATAAAAAGAGAGGGGGAAATAATTCTGCGTAAAAAATTCCCTCCTGTATTTTATTAAAACCTGTTTAATTTTCTTTCTATTTTCATATCACGCAACATATCTAAAAATGAGTATTTAGGGCAATATCCCAATTCATCAACAGCCTCTTTAATATCCATAATATACTGAGGGGCATTAGGTTTCTCCGGACAGAATTTTATCTTGGATTTCCCGGACTCATCAAAAGCTTCAATTATTCCCTGTGCCTGATTAATTAATGATATTCCCACTCCGGTTCCGGCATTATAATAACCTTCATCTTTATTAACAAAACATACTTTATATATCAGTTGGCATAAATCTTTAACATATGGCATATCTTTTGGTCTTTTAGGATCTCCCCACACTTCAACGTCCCTTCCATCAATTGCACAGTCAATCATATGCCGGTACATCATTTTGGCTACTTTTCCTTTAACGAAGTATTTATCATTTTTTGACCATAAATAAATAGTTGGTAATCTAATTATAAAGGTCTTAAGCGAATAATATGCATGCATGCATTTTATCAGCTCAACTGCTGCAAGCTGGCTAACAGTATAAATTGAATGCTGATTTCCATAATCAAAAGAAGGACTCATATCCACTGTAAGAGTTATTTCCTTTTCTGCCCGGCTCAATATATCACAATAACTTTTAGCATAAATAAAACGGTCAACTTTTTTTTCTACACAAAACTGGACGATATTAAACGTACCCATAATATTTGTTCTAACGTATTCTTCAGGATGGTAACCTTCCATCCTTGCCGGCATTGGTCCAATCAAATCAATAACAGCAAATATATCTTCTGAAGGCAGGCTGTCAAATTCATTTCTGTTGTTTATATTCATCTGAAAAAATCTTGCATTCTTTTCAACATAATCACACCTTATCATATCTATTCCTATTATTTCAAAATCTGCTGATTCACTATTAAGGAAATAGTCTAAAAGGTATTTACCTATATTTCCACATATCCCAAAAATTAGTATCCTTTTCATATTCATCCCCCCTGCACCATGTTAAAGCAATAAATTATAAATGAGTGCTCCAATCTACTTTTTGCAGCGCAATCCTACGCTCTTTTGTTGGTTTTTCTCTTATTCCAACAGGTTTACATGGAATTCCAACATATATTGTCCATGGTTCTAAATTTTTTGTAACAAGACTATTAGAACCGACTACTGCTCCTTCTCCAATTTTTACTCCCGGCATAACAGTGCAATTTGCTCCCAAATATGCATCATCTTCAATTTTTATGTCCGCATAATCAATTTCATTACAACTTTCAGGTAAATGCTCAACTGTATAGAAACCGGGAATTTTATAGGTAGAAGTAAGTAATTTAGTTCCCGGTCCCAAGAATACACGGTCTCCAATACTTGTTTTAGCCCCGCCTTCAATAAGTACATACCAGGTTAGTGTAGAATATTTCCCTATTTTTAAACTTTTGCCGGCGTCAATAAAAACGTGATCAAATATCTGGCAATTATTGTCCAACTCTGCATTCTCAGCACGGATCATTTTACATAAAGGATACAGCCTTACTCCTTTGCCACAAAATTTTAACCTTTCCTTAAAGTTTTTTCCCATAAACTCTAACCCTTCCAATAAATAATTTTCATTTGTCATCTTATTTCCTCCAACAATGATAGAATATATTGACCGTAGTCTGTCATCTTTAGACTATTACCCACTGCTTTAAGCTGGATTTCACTGATAAAGCCCCTCCGCCATGCTATCTCTTCAAGGCATGCTATGTAAAAGCCCTGTCTGGACTGAACTGCTTCGACATATTCAGCAGCCTTAAGCATCCCTTCAGGTGTACCTGTATCAAGCCAAGCCATTCCTCTTCCTAAAAGAATAACATTAAGCTCTTTATTTTCTAAATATACATTGTTCACAGATGTAATTTCGATTTCACCGCGGGCAGAAGGTTTTACATTTTTAGCAATTTCAACAACCCGGTTATCATAAAAATACAGCCCCGGGACAGCATAATTCGACTTAGGATGCTTTGGTTTTTCTTCTATAGATATTACTTTTCTGTCTTTATCAAACTCAACCACACCAAAGCTGCTTGCATCTTTCACAGGATAGCCGAATATAACAGCACCTTCTTTTGAATCTCTTGCTTTATTTAATATTTTTGTTAAATCTTGACCATAAAACAAATTATCTCCTAATATCAAGCACACATTATCATCGCCAATAAATCCTTCTCCAAGAATAAATGCATCTGCTAATCCTTTTGGCTCTTCTTGTACCATATAATAAAATTCCAGTCCCAAAGAAGCTCCGTCTCCTAATAATTTTTCATAAACGGGTATAGCTTCCGGAGTTGAAATAATTAATATATCTCTAATTCCTGCCAGCATCAATACAGATAAAGGATAGTAAATCAATGGTTTGTCATAAATTGGCAATAAATGTTTTGAAATTGCCTTAGTCATAGGGTACAGCCTTGTCCCGTTTCCCCCTGCAAGAATAATTCCTTTCATTGCTTGTATTGACATTGCTTTGCCTCCTTTGCATATGAGCTTTATAAAATTGAATAATTATCTAACATCTCGTTTATTTTGCTTGGACTATTAAACATCATAACATCAATAATTGATAAGCCCGGTTCAAACATTTCATGTTTCTGAGGATATTCTTCGAGATTTATCTTTAAAAACTTTATATCCACCCCCTTATTCAAATATTTTGTTTTGTCATAAAAGCCCAATCCTCCTTCAGGGTTCCAATACTCAGTTACATTCCCCAACGCCCTGCATATATTAAGAGCCCATTCATCAGAACAAGATGGTGTATCAATCTCCATTCCCATTTCCGTAAAAATTTCTAAAGTGTTTTTAATACCTAAATAATTACAAACTGTTTTTATGCAGTTTTTATTTAATTCGACAATGCTGTTAGTATTAATGTTAAGTGCTTCATCAAGAACACTAATAGTATCATTATAAAACAGCGACTTTTTTTTATAATGCTCTAACAGCCTAAATATTCTTTCTTTCCAATCTTCAGCATTATTTATCCTAATATTTGAAATTTTTGTTTCCCTCCTGTGTTTTTCCAAAGGAACCTTGATATACTGCCAGCCTTCGTCCGATCTCAAAACTCTGTTTCTCTCAATCCATCCTTGTTTTATGAATTGAACAGAATCTATTAAAATAAATCTTTCAGTTTGTTTTATCAAACTAAAATATCCTAAATAAGGGAAAAAATATGGCTGCATAATTCCTACTTTCAAGACCTCTCCTCCTTAATTCTTTTATTGTTGTAAGCAAATAACTCATGCTCTCAATCTTAAAGATTTTAGCCAATAGAAAATATACAGAAACCCCGACAAATACTTGTAAAATAAGCAGCTTCCACCCTTCTATCGCAATATATTTCAATGAAAAAATAATTGCGCCCATTGCAATAGAAACCATTAAAGAAGGCCTTATATCTGTCCACTGCTCCTTATAGCTATAGTCAAGCAGCTGTTTATTTGGATATGCATTTATAAATGATGAAATAATGCTGTTGAAAGCTTGTCCCAATGCTATGATATAAACACCAAAAGGTAAGCTGATTCCTAATATTATAAGTCCAAGAACTTTCTTAATAATTTCTAATCTTAAAAAAATATCACTTCTGCCCATGGCTTTAATCGCTTGTAAATTTGTTGTATGAATCGGCATTAAAGCATATAAAACACAAAAGATTTGCATAAATGGCACAACCTGCAGCCATTTTTCCGTCAAAATAATTTTCACTAATACTTCTGCTACAACAGCCAAACCTATCATCATAGGAAAAATGAGGAGTGAGCTTGTAACGATTGTTCTTCTCATCATTTCCTTCACTCTTTTTTTATTATCCTGATGAGCAGAAAATGCAGTCAGCATTACTGATTGTATTGAACCATCTATATTTTCTACTAAAACATTTGGAAATTGCTGCCCCCTGTTATAAAATCCCAACACTTCAGGAGTATACATTCTTCCAATAATAAGTGTCCTCAAATCCCTGTAAAAAACATCCATTAATGATGATATAAGCAATTTAGAGCCATATCCAAAAAGTATTCTTACTCTTTTTAATGAAAATATTAATTGTGGTCTCCAGTTAATGGTAAACCAAAGGATAATAACAACCGCGAGTTGATTTGACAACTGTTGAACTACCAATGCCCAAACTCCCCAGCCGCTGTATGCTGCAATTATACCCATTGTTCCGGAAATGATTATTGCTCCCAAACTGCTAAAAAATAATCTTTTAAACAACATATTGCGTGCTACATATGCATTCTGAATGGAGTTAAGCGCTCCTATAAAAAGTGTAATTGATAAGACTCTAAGTGCCGGAATCAAAATAGGCTGCTCATAAAAATTTGCTATAACTTGTGCTGAAAAATATATTATTACATACAATATTGCAGCAACAGCCAGGCTCAAATAAAATACAGATGAAAAGTCAACTTCATTAACATCTATATTTTGTATAAGCGCAGAGTTAAATCCGCTTTGTACGAATACTTGAGCTAAGGATATGAATACTGCGATTATTGCTATAGCACCAAAGTCTTTAGGCAAAAGAATACGTGCTAATATTATCTGGACAATAAATTGTATGCCTTGAGTTCCACCGCGCTCCACTAACTTCCATAAGAGGGATGATATAACACTAAGTTTATTTATTTTTTTACTCATAACTTACATCCTCCGCAAATGCCAAACATCTATTAATACATATCAAACCCTTCATTAAACAAATACCTGGGTGCACTTAAAAATCCTGTTGTTAAAATTGTAAAGTTTTATTATAAAGTTTTATTATTAGCTCATTTTTTATAATTCTATTATAATTTTTCATTTTAATGATGCTGACAAGAATTTTTTTTATTCTATCTTTATTAGTTAGCTTTATATTATATTTATAATATATCTTTGTCTGATCAGAATTTTTAATAAACTTCATATGATTTAAAAATTCTTCATTATAATCACGGAGCTTAAATTCATTTATATTAAGCACTTGTGCGTCTATTTTTTTACTGGAGAAAAACTTTTCCAGTACTTCGGAAATGGATTGATATTTATCATTGTCTCTATAAAGACTAGAGCTTGTATCATAACCTAATATGCCAATAGGTTTACTATCCATTACATCTACTGCTATTGTAGGAATGCCTTCTCGTGCAGTAATTGTGGCAGATCCGGCAACGCTGACAAATACATCTGTTAATTCAAAAATTTTGCGTGGAATAGGATATAAGAATCCAGTTACTATCACATTTAGATTGTCAATATCCCGTACCTTTTTATAAATATTCTTCGTAAAATTTTTACTCTTGGAATCTCCAAAAAAAACCAGTTGTATATTCTTCTCTTTATTTTTGTCAGCAAAAATAATAACTTCATCCACTAATACCTGTACAAATCTTTTTTCTAATCTTGTAATACTCCCTATATTTATATCTAATTTTTCAATATTATCAACCCTGTCATTATCCACATCTTCAACTACATTTGTACAAACAGCATTCAAACAATATTTTTCATTATCTTTTAAAACTTTATATCCTTTAAACAACAGTGATAAAGAATTTTTAGTAATACCGGCCAATTCGCGACGCTTATGTTTAAAATCTAAAAAAGATATCATCGGACCCGGTATATTATCATATGTTTCAGTTAAACTATGGATAATATGTTTAGCCTTTAGTTTATCTGCAAGCAATTCACCCCATAAAGAAAGCACTGGTGTATGGCTCTCAATAATAACAGTCTCTGAAGTAATATTTGATATAATACTGTTTGTAAGTCTATCAAGCTCTATATCATCAAATATATAAGGCGGGTTTTTCAACTCTATCATTATATATTCATCAAATTTTTCTAAGTCTTTTACTATTACTGTTCCTCTTTCATGGGCGCTATAAACAAACACTTTCCAACCGGAATTTTCTAAAAACTCAACCTTATTTCGTGTATATATTATAGAGCCTCCCATATCCATAATAGTATATGTTAGTATTATGTAATCCAGCTTAATCATCTCCTTCACAAATAGCATAGTATTTTCCTATTGCTTTTGCTTTATTAATCCATCCGGCTCTTATACATTTTATCCTCTTGGAATATAGACTCTCCTTGCTTTCTCCTATATATAAGTCCAAATATCATCAACGTCCAAAATGGTTTATAGGACGATGTCAGTGTAAGTGTTATACTTAGTGCAATCATCCCAATATAACCTGGAACAAAACTTCTATAATTCTTATAAATATTAAAAAACCCAAAAGATATAAGTACACAGTACAAGATTAAGCCGATAAATCCGCCATCAATCAGATTTTGCAACAACTGATTATGCATAGTCGAGTTATAAAAGGTACCGCCAAATACACCTAAGCCAAACAACTGTCTAAATAGTGAATCTTCATAAAAATATTTGATTGCTTTTGCCCAAATTAATTTTCTTTCACTGCCGCCATCAGCTTTTAATGATTCAAATGATAATCGATTGAGAACTGATTCAGAAATTTGTGGCAGAATATAATTGAGAATAATATAATATGACAATAAAGTAATCACTATTATTAAAACAGTGTTTTTAAGTGACATTCTTGCAGCTTGTAACAGAGCTGCAATGATGCTTATTATTAAAGCCAGCAGAGCACCCCTGGAACCGGTCCTTAACACAATATACGTTGAAACAATAATAAGAATCAAATACATAAAACCTTTTCGCCTATTTTCAGAAAATAACCTGCTACACATCAACGCAACCGGAATACAGAAATATCCGCCAAATTCATTTGGGTCGGTAAATGCACCCAGCATATACAATGTACTCCTATCGCTATATTCAATAGCCTTTCCTCCCCCGCTTATAAAAATTATAATACAAAATATGGCTATAAAAATCCACGCATCTTCTAAATGCCGAATATCCTCATTGTCTATAGTTTCGCTGCTAAAAAGAAAGGCTAAAACAAAAAACTGAATATATCCAATCACATATACTATTGCCGCAGATAAGTTTAATGACCATATTAAGCTAATTGAATAGTATATAACATATATAAACCATGTATATAACATTGCAGAATTTCTATATTTTAAACGTCCGCCTTTCATAAAATAATATGCAATAATTCCGACTGTAAGCAGCTTTAATATAGATCCAAGATTGCCAATCGGAACAAATGAAAATGGCATAAGTACAAGCCAGGCAAAAAGGCATCGCACGCTAATCGGGTGTTTTTTATTGCTGATTGTTATTGTATTAATCATGGTTTCCTCACAATACACTCATTTAACCGTAATTGTTACAGCGTTAACCTATAATTTTATTATTTTCGTACAGTCTCTCATAATCAGCAACACAATGTTTAATATCATACCTAGGCAAAATTTCTGATGATTTTTCATTCATATGCAATCTTTCCTTCTCTGAAAGCAGTGTCATTCTATACATGGCATCACTCAGCTGTTCAAAATTATTTGTATCTACTAAATATCCATTGACACCATCATTAATAATATCTACAGTACCGCCGCATTTGCTGGAAACAACCGGCAGGCCGCATGCCATTGCCTCCAATATTGACAATGGAAGACCTTCAAAGTCAGATGAAAGAACAAAGGCATCAGCATTTGTTAAGTAATCTTCCACATTGCTGACTATTCCCGTTAGATTTACCGCATCTTCAAGCTTGTATACACTTATAAGTTTTTCAATTTCGGACCTGAGAATTCCATCGCCCAAAATTGTCAACTGTGTATTAGGATTTTTGTTGTGTACGTATGCAAATGCTTTAATAAGTAATTTTTGATTTTTTTGAGGTTTCATTGCTCCTACAGTAATAAATTTATATATCTTATCTTCAGTTTTTTTTCGTTTGTTTGTATTAAAATTTCCAAAATCAATACCATTTGGAATGCATGCGATTTGTCTTTCTTTTAAACGATAATATGATGCAATATCTTGAACAAAACACTGACTTATTGCCACAGGGTTAACTTTTTTAATATGAAAGCAAAATGCACGAATAGTTCTCTGGAGAATGTCCTTTGCCTCATAACATGCAATATTGTGTACAGTAAAAAGTTTAACCTGGCACTTATTAAATGAAGGAATCAAATATAATAAAGTATCAAGGTGCGCGTGAATTATATCAGGGTTAATCAGCTTTATTGCTTTCTTAACTTTTGAAAACATGGAAAAGTCAAGTCCTAATTTCTTATTTAAGTAAACAATCTTAATATTTTCATCCTCTATAAGACTGCCATAAGCATCGGGCAGATTATCATAATAGCATAGTATTGCTGCTTCAAATTGACGTTTATCCAGCAAACGTGTTATATCTAAAGCTAATCTTTCTGCTCCCCCGGTTCCAACAGTGGGAATTACAATTAAAACTTTTTTCAAGATAATCTCCCCCATGCATCAATTTATATAACCCTATGTAACATTCCGTAAAAAAGGAATAAATTCATATTTGCCTTCCCATTCCTTTCTGTATAAATCCAGTATTTTTTTGATAGAATACTCTTCCAAAACCCTTTTATATGCATTAGAACCAATTCGAATCTTTAAGCCTGAATCTGATTCTATTTTTTTTATAGCTTCACATAATTGAATGCTGCTATGCGGTTCAACAAGGATTCCGCATTCATTATTCAGCATATTCGGAATATCACCGACATTGCTGGCTATTATCGGCTTTTTAAAGGACATAGCCTCTAAAATCACATACGGGCATCCTTCAGAATAACTTGGCAGAATAAAGGCTTCACATCCGGATAGAATTTCCATTGCCTCATCATGTCCTTTTTCTCCTTCAAAAATAATGTTGTTAAAATCATAGCCGGCCTGATGTAAATACTCTAAATAAGACTCTTGATAGGGCCCGACAATGCGAAGACTTGCATTTATATCAGCTTGATTCCAAGCTGATATAAGTTCTTCAATACCCTTTGTTTTAACTACCCATCCAAGAAACATATAATATTTGCTCGATGGAATTCGGGGTTCGCCCTTAATGCTGATTGGATTGTTTATCTTCTTTACCCGCAATTGAGGAAGCAGTTCTTTCAACGCATTTAAGCCAAGACTATCCAATATTACTACTGACCCTGCATGTTTAAGAGCATGTTTGAGCAATATCCTCTCCCAGCTGCCATTTTTAATAATTTCGGCGGTTCTGCCAAAATGCATATGATATACTGAAAATATTTTATGTTTGCGGAAAAACCTTAACAACAAATAGTCCCTCAATAATGCCAGGCTGCCGCTTGTTGTAATATGCACAGAATCAGGTTTGCCGCTTTTTAATGCTCTTTTAACAATCCATAGAGCCCTAAAAGTACTTGTTATACCATCCACAGCCCGGTTAAAAAGATTTCGCCCTTCAGTTTCCCTTTTTTGTGGAGATATATCAATTACATTAAGATCAATATCAGCAAAATGCTTCCTAATTCCATCAATTACAATTTGGCTCCAGTTTGATATGCCTCCATAGGGAGGGGGACAAGGTGCTATTAATAACAGCTTCATAAATTTTTTACCTCCGCAAATCCCCTGCTTTCAAAACCTGTTACTTTACGGTAATGTATTATATTCCCCCCAAACAAACCTATTCACATAATCGGTATAAGACAGTATTATCCTGAGTACTTTTTCGGAAACATTAGGCATGCTATAATCGCTAATCAGCCTGAGGGTATCTCTTTCTTGAGTTTCAAGAATTTCTAATCCCTGCATTATC
>CAZAYQ010000052.1:0-10326 GCA_964489345.1 uncultured Clostridia bacterium
GTCCCCAAAACGAAAAGAACCGTCCCCAAAATTTAGTCGTTGTATTTGCTCAATTTGGATACTTCAATCCGGTTTAAGGCGCGTCTTAGAGCTAATTGAGCCTGGAGAACATCCCTGCCTTTATCTCTTATGCTTTCCTCAGCCCTTCTTTTTGCTTCTAAAGCTCTATCTATATCTATTTCTTCAGGCCATTCTGCAGCGTAAGTTACCACTATGCTGCTGTAATTACCCACATTTATATAGCCGTCCACAACAGCAGCAACTCTTTCTTCACCATCGTTAAAAATTCTTATTTTACCTGTTTTCAAGGGTGTAATTATAGGTGCTCTGTTTTTTAATACAGCCATTTCTCCCTCAAGAGCATTAACAATTACCATATCCACATCTTCTGTAAAAAAACATCTGTCAGGAGTTACAATGGTTAAATTAAATTGACCCACACTAGCCCTCCATATTTTTGGCATTTACAAGAACATCATCGATGCTTCCCGCCATAAAAAATGCGGTTTCCGGTATATCATCGTGCCTGCCCTCAAGTATTTCTCTAAACCCTCTCACTGTTTCCCTAATAGGCACGTATCTTCCTTCAACACCTGTAAAACTTTCTGCAACATGAAAAGGCTGTGATAGAAATCTTTGAATTTTACGTGCCCTGTTTACTGTCAGCTTATCTTCCGTTGATAATTCATCCATTCCTAAAATGGAAATAATATCTTGCAGGTCCTTATATTTTTGAAGTATTTCCTGCACGTTTCTTGCTACAATGTAGTGTTCCTCCCCTACAATATTGGGATCTAATATTCTTGAAGTTGAATCCAAAGGATCTACTGCAGGGTATATTCCCAATTCAGATATGCTTCGTGACAACACGGTAGTAGCATCCAAGTGGGCAAATGTAGTTGCAGGGGCCGGATCTGTCAAATCATCGGCAGGAACATACACTGCCTGGACTGATGTTATGGAACCTCTCTTTGTGGATGTAATTCTTTCCTGAAGCTGTCCCATTTCTGTTGCCAATGTAGGCTGGTAACCAACTGCGCTTGGCATTCTTCCCAGGAGGGCAGATACTTCCGAGCCTGCCTGGGTAAACCTGAATATATTATCTATAAACAGCAAAACATCCTGGCCTTCACTGTCCCTGAAATATTCAGCCATGGTCAGCCCAGTCAATGCAACTCTCATTCTTGCCCCCGGCGGCTCATTCATCTGTCCGAAAACAAGCGCAGTTTTGTCTATAACACCGGATTCGATCATTTCATAATATAAATCATTTCCTTCTCTGGACCTTTCCCCCACGCCGGCAAATACTGACAGACCTCCGTGCTCGATAGCTATATTGTTTATAAGCTCCTGAATAAGAACTGTTTTTCCAACTCCTGCCCCGCCAAATAATCCTATTTTGCCTCCTTTGGCATAAGGAGCTATTAAATCTACAACCTTTATGCCGGTTTCCAGAAGCTCATTTGATGTATCCTGGTCAACAAAAGCCGGTGCAGGTCTGTGTATAGATGCAGTGTTCTCTGTTTTAACCTGTTCCATCCCGTCAATATTTTCACCTAATACATTAAATAACCTTCCCAATGTTTCTTTACCTACAGGTATTATAATCGGGCTGCCCGTATCAAGACACTCCCTTCCCCTGACTAAACCATCGGTTGAGCCCATGGAAACACACCTTACCCTATCTCCTCCCAAATGTTGAGCAACCTCTAAAACTATTCTTTCATCATTGTTTAAAATTTCAACGGCATTCAATAACTTAGGTATGTCTTCCGTAAACTGGACATCTACAATGGGGCCTATAACTTGAACAATTTTTCCTATATTTCTACTCATATGCTACCTCTCATTTATCAAGAACAACAGAACCTGAAATAATCTCATTAATTTCAGTTGTAATAGCTGTTTGTCTGGCTTTGTTGTATGTAATTTTTAATTCCTCAATCATTTCTTTCGCATTTTCCGTTGCAATTCCCATTGCATTTGTTCTTGCAGCCTGCTCGCTGCAGGAAGCTTCTACTAAAGCTCCGTATATACTGCTTGATACATATTTAGGTATCAAATAATCAAGAACTGCCTCCGGAGATGGTTCAAATTCAATAAGCTGCCTTCCGTTAGAGGGAGTTTCTGAAGATTCAGCCGGTAAGATCTTCATTATTACCGGTTCCTGATTCATATTGTTTATAAATCTTGTGAAAGCAATCTTTATCTCATCTACCCAATTATTTTCATACAAATCCAAAGCCCTGTATGCAATTGTTTCAGCGTCTCTGAAATCCGGTTCTTCCGTAATACCGGTGAATTTTTCCACAACCCTGTGTTTTCCTTTTTGGAAATAATCTATTGCTTTGGAGCCTACTAAAATCAAATCCGCTCTATTTTCTGTCTTTATTATTTCATCTTCGACAAGTCTTGCTATATTATTATTATATCCTCCCGCAAGTCCCCTGTCATCGGAAATTATAATATACAAGGAGCTGTGTATTTCTCTTTCTTTTAATAAGGGATGATCTGTCTTGTTTAAAGCTGAATATGTTTCTTGAAAATTCCTGTGAACAGTTGAATAATAGGGTCTTGTTCTTATTAATCTTTCTCTTGCTTTAAGCAATTTAGCCGAAGAAACAAGCTCCATAGCTTTTGTTATTTTCATGGTTCCGTTAATACTTCTTATTCTTCTTTTTATTTCACGGGTAGATTTTGCCATAATTCATCCCCTTAATAATTGAATGTTTTCTTAAAATCTTCAATAGCCTTGATAACTTTTTCTTCCGTTTCTCCCAATAATTCTTTAGTAACAGAAATTTCATGTAAAATCTGCGGAGAACTTGAATCCATATATTCTAAAAATTCCTTTTCAAACTTAGTAATATCTTTTAAAGGTATATCTAATAAATATTTATTAATTGCAGCATAAAATAACACAACCTGGTGCTCCACCTTCATAGGTTTATATTGAGGCTGTTTTAAAAGCTCCATTATTCGCATTCCCATATCTAATCTGTCTTTAGTGCTCTCATCGATTTCAGCCCCAAATTGCGTAAATGCTTCTAACTCTCTAAACTGTGCCAATTCAAGCTTCAATCTGCCGGCAACTATCTTCATTGCTCTAATCTGGGCTGCACTGCCTACTCTTGATACTGATAAGCCTGTATTAATTGCAGGTCTTTGTCCCGCAAAAAACAAGTCTGTCTCCAAAAATAGCTGGCCGTCGGTTATTGAAATAACATTTGTGGGAATATATGCAGATATGTCTCCGTCCTGTGTTTCGATTATGGGCAATGCCGTTATAGAACCGCCTCCCTTTGCCTCATTTAATTTCGCCGCCCTTTCCAGCAATCTCGAATGAAGATAAAAAACATCTCCCGGATATGCTTCTCTTCCGGGTGATCTCTTCAGTAACAAAGACAGGGTTCTGTATGAAACTGCATGTTTGGACAAATCGTCATAAATAATCAACACATCCCTGCCCTGATACATAAATTCTTCTGCCATGGCTACCCCTGCATAGGGGGCAACATATTGGAGGGCAGCAGGCTCACTGGCTGAAGATGCCACTACTATAGTATAATCCATGGCTTCGTTTTTTTGTAAAGTATCAACTATTTGAGCTACAGTAGAAATTTTTTGCCCTATAGCAACATAAATACAAATGACATTTTCCTTCTTCTGGTTAATTATAGTATCAATTGCAAGGGCTGTCTTACCGGTTTGCCTGTCGCCTATTATAAGCTCTCTTTGACCTCTCCCTATGGGAAACATAGAGTCAATTGCTTTTATGCCTGTTTGTATAGGCTGGTCTACGGACCTTCTGTCTATAACACCCGGAGCTTTGCTTTCAATAGGTCTGAACTTCTTTGCAGATATATTATCTTTCCCGTCTATGGGCTGGCCCAGGGAATTAACCACTCTTCCCATCAGCTCTTCCCCAACCGGAACTTCGATAATCCTGCCTGTTCTTTTGACAATTTGGCCTTCTTTAATATTTCTGTCATTGCCAAGAAGTACTGCTCCTACATTGTCAACTTCTAAATTCAGTGCCATCCCGTACACATTATCGGGAAATTCCAAAAGCTCGTTGGACATACATCCTTCCAAACCATCTATCCGGGCAATTCCGTCACCAACTTGGAGTATCTTTCCTGTTCCAATTAAATCTATGCTTTTTTCATATTTTTTTAGTTGTTCTTTTATTAATAAACTAATATCCGCTGTAGTAAGCTGCATCCTGTGCTCCTATTCAAATTTGTACGTATTTTAACTGTTTTTCAAGAGATTTAAGCTCGCTTTTAACTGTACCGTCAAGAACTTTATCTCCTGCTTTTAATAGGACTCCTCCAATTATAGTCTTATCAACTACATTTTCAAATATAATATCCTTGTCTAATTTTTTGCTTATAATATTTTTAAATTTGTCCTGTGTATCCTTTTTCATCGGGATCGCCGTAACAACAGTAACGGTAACAATATTGGTATATTTTAAAAATATCTTTTTAATCATCTCAACCATTTCGTCAGTAACATTATTCTTAAAAATACTATCTATCAGGTCATCCTTTTCTCTTTGCCTGACTTCCGGATTTGTCAATATGCTTACTAATTCTGTTTCCTTCAGTAAGATTTCCTTTATTTGATTTAATTCTCCAGGAGCATTTAAATTAAGTTTAATGCTTGAATCAATAATTGATAAATCATTTATTAAGGACATATTGTATTTTATATTTTCGTTTACCATTGAGAAGTCCCTACCTCATCAATAAATTTATCTATAAGTAAATTCTGTTTGTCTGCACTTAGCTGTTCTTCCAATATTTTTTGCGCAATTAAAACAGCCAGCTCAACAGATTGATTTTTCATATCCTCTAATGCCTCTTGCTTTTGCTTTTCTGCTCCTTTTTCTGCTTTTAAAATAATTTCCTTAGCTTCTTTTTTTGCTTCTAAAATAATATTGTCTTTGATTTCATCACTTATTTTTTTGGCTTCTTCGATTATTTTTTTGCTTTCTATATGGGCTTCATTTATAATTTTTTCCTGATTATCTTTAATATATTTAGCTTCCTGTTTCATTTCTTTTGCATCATCTATTTCCGACTGAATTAAGTCGCTTCTTTTCTGCATAAATCTTGAAACAGGTTTATACAATAGTTTTTTTAGCAATATATATAATATCAACAGAACAACTGCGGTAATAACCACACTTTCCAGTTCCGGCAACAATCTGATCTGTATATCCATAAGCCACCTCGCTTAATAATTAATTTAAGAATCCCATTTCCATGAGATTCTTAATCCCTCAGGTTTAATCTACAGTCCTGCCAAAAGAGGACGAACAAAAAGTAATATTATTGCAATTACTAAACTGTAAACACCGTTTGTTTCTGTTATAGCAAAACCTAAAACCATTGTTCTTGTAATTTCTCCCTGAGCCTCAGGCTGTCTGCCTATTGCTTGACAAGCAAGTCCTGTTGCAACACCTTCTCCCAGTGCGCCTCCAAAACCTGCAATCATAGCCAATCCGGCTCCAATTGCTGAACATCCCAGTACAAATGCTTCACTTGATATACCTTGTAACATAATAACCTCCTAATGTCTGTTTTGATTCTCTGTTTTTATTTTAACTCTCATTTGTGTAAATTAATTGCATTGATAACATAGCAAATACAAATGCCTGCAATAATCCTACAAATATATCCAAATATATATGTATAGGTGCCGCCAGGGGAACAAATTTACCCATAGCAGAATACAACAAAGTTGTAATCAAACTGCCGCTTAATATATTTCCAAAAAGCCTGAATGACATGGAAAAAGGGTTTGAAAGCTCGGAAAAAATATTTATGGGAGTCATAAACACATAGGGTTTTGTGAAAGCCCGTAAATATTGTTTAAAATTTGTAGTTCTTATATGATTTATTTGACTTATAATAAATACTATTAAAGCCAAAGTAAATGTGAAACCGTAATCTGAAGTTGGCGGTGTAAGCCCGAATAAACCTGATAGATTGCATGCTGCAATATAAAGCATCAGAGTCATAATGAAGGGTGAAAACAATTTATCTTTGCCGCCCATATTGTCTTTTACCATGTTATCTGTGGTTTCAACCAAAAGTTCTGCCATATTTAAGAAACCGGTAGGAGCTTCATCTATTTTGGCCTTTTTGATTTTATAATTGACAGCATATGCAGCAATTATTAAAAATATTGCTATTATAATTGCACTTACCGTAGTTTGAGGAATTATCAATTCATTTCCTTTAAAAATAACTGCTATCTCCATTACCTGCTCCCTTATCTAAAGAAATCTTTGTCAGAAAAACTTAATAAAAAAATTGAAATTTTAACCATAGAAAGCCCTATAACCGCTGTCAATAAATTGAGATAATCCGCCAATGCCGCTATTATCAGCACAAGGGCATGAATTGTATGTCTTATTGTGTAATTGGCACGGGCATAGTTCTTTGCACGATTGGGCTCCATTGCAACTGATTTATTAATAGAATTATTAATTAATTGAAGAGATAAAATATTGATTGAAACTCCGAATATGTAACCCATGATGAGAGGTTTGAATTCTTTAAATAATAAGGCCATAAGGCCAACAATTAAAAAACTCAGCATCAAAACAGCTTTATTTATTTTTATCAACAAATCCTTATTCAACAGGTCACTTCCTTTTAGAATACTTATCAGCGATTTTATACAAATTCAAAATTCCGGCGCCGGCACCAAATATTATGAATGTTATCATAAATACTCCATTGGTTCCCACCTTTTTATCTGCAAGTCCGCCTAAGAAAACACCCAGCAATATGGGTGTAATTCCCGCATATCCAATTTGACTGATTAAGTATAAGCCGCTGAAATCAATCTTCCTTTTTCTTTTCATTCCCCTCTTCCATAAGCTTTCGGTGAATATCCCTTTCATGCGTTAACTTTTCATAGTATTCCATACTCATAACAACCATATTGCCATGGCCGTTCTTAGTTAAAAAAACAGGCTCGAATTTTTCATGTACATATCTTGAAATTCTTGAAAAATGATTCCTTAAATCTGATATAGGGCAAATTTCCGCCATAATCTTACCTCAATTTTTATAATTATTTATCGCAGGGGAATGCATCAAATTTCTTTGCTCCTTTCGCCGCAGAAATTTGGCATTCTGTGCGGTTGACCTACCGCCATCTGTTCTTCGCTATCGCTCGAACATATGGTGTTAAGGCATACATAATATTATCACTATAATGATAACCTATAATAATGTTAACATAATCAAATTTTCATGTCAATTAAAAAAACTTCATAAAATGTGGGAATTCTTATGAAGTCCTATAGTTATTGTTACTTATCTTTAATCATGGAAAATTTCAGGCTGAAATAATTTTCTTTAGCATCCTCTTCTTCTTCCTGGAACTTACTTCCTGACATGCAAGGATTCAACTATCTTTATTAATTCTTCCCTGTCTTCATAACCGCTTACAAAGTGAACATATCTATTGTCATTAACTATTATGGAGGTTAAGCCTCTTTTGGTATATATTATTCCACTCAGGCCGTTTATAGTGATTTCTTCTGTAGTTATTCCTTCTGTATCAACTGCCATATGCACACCTAACACAAGTTGTTCAACCGAAAGCTCCTGCCCTTCTTCATTAGTGTAAAAGAAAAAGTGCATGGACCTCATATCGTTTACTTCTTCCTTTAGGGTGTAGCCTTCAGGTATATAAGAAGGCACGTAAACTTCTTCTATTTTCTCCGGAACTTCAATATTATCTTCATTCTCAAAGATGATTTCAGAGAATTCAGTATAGATTTTTTCAGTCAGTCTAATTATAGGCATCCTAACCGCTTCAACACTCATGGATGCTGTTAAAATAATTAATATTAATGAAGCTGCCGCAATACTTCTTCTAATTCTGAATCTGTTAATACTTATATATTTAATTTTTGCCTTTTTTATTAGTTGTTTCATCTTTTTTTCAAAACCAGAAGAAAAGCTGTGGTAATCAGCTAAGTTTGATGGAATGCCTTCAAGTTCTTTATCTATTGCAGCTATTAGTGCTTCTTTTAAAATTTCATTAGCCATGCAGACTCACCTTTTCCCGCTAATTACATTTCGGCAGCATTCCCATGAAAAAAATGCTCTTTCAGCTCTTTTCTCCCGCAGTTAAGCTCCCCAAGCAAGTCTTCACAGGAATAATCCGCTACAGGCATGTTATCCGACACTTTATATCCCAACACATCTTTCCAAATCACTACAGCCCTGTTTACAGGTTTAAGCTTTAATAAGGCACTCTGGATTCCTATCAGGTTATCATCACAAACTGTACAGGGTTGAGCAAGAAATATTTTCACCAATTCTAAAATTGTTGACTGAAAAATATTTGCCGTAACCTTATAATCCCTGCCTGAATCCTTGATGGTATGTGTTATTGCTGATGCGGCTATTTTAGAGGCTGCCTCTTCTTCACCGGTAAGCCTGTATGCTACTGTATATACTTTCTTAAAATATAATTCCATATTCATTGTTATCCGCCTGATCATTAAAAGTATTCATATAAGGAAAATTTTGTCCTACACTATATAAACAATTCAAAGACAATTTTGGGGACAAAATTTATTAAAATTTATGTTCCTTTAAGTCTCTAAGTTATTAATGAAATATAAAAAAGGATTATTAGCATTTAATAAATGATAATAACCTTTAGTCATGAGTAATTTTTAAATTTTCAAGCAGTATCTTCCTGCCTCTTTGAAGTCTTTTCTTTACTGCTTCATTTGAAATATTTATCAGCCTTGATATCTCCTGAGTATTCAAATCCTCTACGTATGATAAGTGTAATACATCCTTATAAATCATCGGTAAGCTAATAATTTCTGCCACTATTGAATCAACAGATAATTTTGATAAAACCTCATCCTCCAAATTCAAATCATCAGTTATATTTTCTTCAAATTCCTCTATATCAACAATTTTGTTTTGTTTTTTAAGCATATTAAGTGAAATATTTCGAACTATTACAATCACATACCCCTTTGTGCGATTACTTTGCACATCACTAATATTGTCCATATTTTTTGCAATATTAATAAATGCATTATGTACAGCATCTTCTGAAAGATAATCATCCTCTAAAATACTTTTCGCCGCATAAAACATAGTATGCCTGTAACTATTATATATTTGCTCAAATTTGCTTTTTTCTTCTTCTGTGTCTATTAAATTTAAATAAATAAGCATGCCTGCACCTATTTAATAAAATCAATTGATAATAAATTATTTCTGTCAAATTTTATTATATCAGAGAAAGCATCATTTTCAAAGTCAATAACTCCCTTAAATAAGAATCCCTGTTAAACTTTATACTTTTAGAACAAGGATGCTAAGATTCATAAGTAAAGAAATCAAATTCTCAGTATGACAGCTTGGGTGATTTAAAAGCCTATTAAATGATAATAATCTCTTTCCTATAATCAATTGTTTATATAATCGCTCTCAAATACGACCTTGCCGTTTTTATCTTTGATTTCCATCAAGCTGCCGTTAGTCCATTCCGGAACTCTTCTGACCAATTTTCCTTCACTGTCAATTTTATCAGCCTTAACAATATACTTATAATTAAAACCATATTTTCCTTGAACATTAACATATATTTCAATTTTATCATTGGCAGATAATTCAACCTCACCCTTAACAGAGTGCATTGTTGAATTATTACCATGCATATCTACTTCCTCTTCATTAAAAATTTCTTCATTTTTATATATTAAAATTCTGACCTTTTCCCGATTGTCGTCTGATTGACCAAAAGTATCAATGACGATATCACCGTCATATTGATATTTGCCGGAACTGTAACTGGTGTTTCCTAAATAATTCGCATATATGCCAAGTATATATTTATCCTGCAAATCATAATAATCGTCAATAGTTTCTATCTTTTCTGTTCCCTCATAATTTAAAACAACCTTTATTTGAAAAGGGTCAAATATATATGCATTTATTGAAGCCGTAAATGTTGTTCCGGTTTTAAGCATTGAATATCTTTCATCATTTATCAGAAGTTCAGCTGTTAAATTCTCTGTATTTTCTTTGGGTGTTACGGATATAGAAACAGGAACGGTCAAATCTTCTGTTAATTCATCTCCAAATGTAATCTCATAGCTGTCAAGTATACTTGCTTGCTTTTTTAGCTTTTCATCAACATTTGAGTATATATTGCCCATGTCACGCCTTAGATCATCTTGCCCCCTATTTAAATACTGAATATTGTTATCCAAATTTCTTTCTATACTGTTTATTTTTGTAAATGTAAATATATTAAATAAAA
>CAZAYQ010000053.1:0-10263 GCA_964489345.1 uncultured Clostridia bacterium
GAAGTAAGGTATGCATCATTGAAAACTTCATTCCCTGAAACTGCAGAAGAACTGTATGTTAAGGCAGAAAAGGATGCTAAAGACAGATATGACAGCTATGTAAGACTGGCTGAAATGAAGTATTAAGATTGCAGAAAAATATGAAGGCAGGTCAGAAATCCTGCCTTTTTATAAAGAGAGGGTAAAATGAAAAGATTAATATCAGCAATACTAATAGGCCTTATGCTTATTACAACACTGGCAGGCTGCGGGGTAAATGAATTAGGTTACCTGAACTTATCCAAAGAAATTTCATCATTAACCCAGTATGGTTTTAAAAATGTAACATCTGTGAAAGTTGCAAAAGAACTTGCAGATGAAGAATACAATATTGACTTTGAAATAGACGGTGAAGTCAATATGGGCGACTTAAAAGATCTTTATGGAACAATGGACTTTAAGTTTAAGGTTAATGATATAGAAATTGAAAATCCTATCACTATTAAGTTTGCAGACAATAAATTATATATTTCAAAAAATGCCGTTATGGAAATTATAAAATATGAAGAAATGCTTAAGGGTACCAAAGGGTATGGTAAGATTGCAAAAGAGCTGTACAATAACGATTTGAAGGATATTGACTATATAGTACAAGATTTAAGCGAGGAATTTTCAGAAATTCCTGATGAAGAAATTCCATATACAGAAGTTTATGATTATGCCTATGAGTATTTAACAAAAGCATTTAAGGGCTTTGATACTAAGCTTATAAAGAAAATACAAAACGGATATTCTTATGAATTGACTACGGAAAGCACTTTGAAGTTCGTGGAAAGTTTAGTTGATTATTTAAGCAAAAATAAGGAATCAGTATTTAATGAAACAATAAATTATATAGAAAATATTTATTTGATTTTAGGTGAAGAAATTACAGCAGAAGAGAAGGATGAAATAATTGCTGAATTAGAAAGCAGCAGACAGGACTTTTACGATTTTATTGATGAAGCAGCATCGTTAATAGAAGAATCAGATGAGCTTGAATCAGCCGTTTCCATGTTTGATGACTCTATTGTAAAGATGGAAATACAAAAGGAAAAAGCTTCATATAAACAAGTGATAGAAGCAGAAATTGTATATGAAAATGTAAGTATGGGAAAACTTACATCTACAACTACTATGACAGCAAAGAATGTTGTGAAGGTTTCAGTAACAGGAAACACAATATCATTTGAAGATATGGAAAAAGCTTATACAAGAGCAGAAAATAAAATTAATCCTGTTCAAAAAATTGAACTTCAATGGTATCCCGAAAGCTTTGGTACAGATGTGACAAAATACAGGGAAAATGGCAATAGCTCCCGGGATTATCAGCCCTATACAATTATTGAAGACAGAATATATCTTCCTTTGAGGTATATCGGTGAATCCTTCGGGGAAGAGGTGGATTGGGACAATGATAATAAAAAGGCATATGTTGTAAGGGGAGAAGAAAAAATCGATATGACAGGTGTCTTGGTTGATTCAAGAACAATGATTAAAATAAGAGACTTTGAAAAATTAGGGTATAAAATTGATTATATTCAGGTTGAAGGTTTTTCCACTGCAACAATTATAAAATAAGCAACTGCCAATCGGGGACATTCCTTTTAAAAAGGGTGTCTCTTTTACTTTTGTTTTTTTGTACCTTGCAGAAATTTACTGCATGCAATATAATTAGTTGATCTATTATTTTAAGGGGATGAAAATGATAAAAATTAAAATTAAAGAAGCAGCTGATATATTAAATGCTCAGTGTACAGGCTGTAATTTGGATAAACATATTGAGGGTGTAAGCATTGATTCAAGAAATGTTACCAACAACAGCCTTTTCATACCCATAAAGGGAATGACAGTAAACGGACACAGCTTTATTAAGGATGCAATAAAAAACGGAGCGGCTGCAACCTTGTGGAATAAGGATGAAGTAAATCCTCCCGGTGATATTGCCGTAATTTTTGTAGAGGATACGGTAAAAGGGCTTCAGGAGCTTTCAAGGTATTACAGAAACAGGCTGAAAGCAAAAATAGTCGGCATAACAGGCAGCAATGGAAAGACATCAACAAAGGATATTACTGCTGCAATATTATCACAAAGGTATAAAACAGGTAAAACCGTTGGAAACTATAATACTGAAATCGGGGTTCCATTCACACTTCTTTCCCTGGATGAAGACTGCCAGGCAGCTGTTATAGAAATGGGTATGGAAAGAAAGGGAGAAATTGATTTTCTTACAGATTTGGTACAACCGGATATTGCAGTCTTAACAAGTGTCAGCCCGGTGCACATAGACAATTTTCCTTCCCTTGAAGATATTGCAAAGGCAAAGCTTGAAATAGTCAAAGGCATTAAAGACGGCGGTTTATTCATTTACTTCGGTGACGACTCTTTGATAGAAGAAACCATAAAAAATACTGAAATTAAAGAAAGTATAGGCAGGCAGACCTTCGGACTGAATAAAAACAATACCATTTGGCTGAAGGACTTTAAACAAAGCTTAAAGGGCATAAAAATAAGGGTAAGCGATGAAAGCCTTGATGAACTCAGTATTGATATATTAGGAAGGCACCAGGCCTTAAATGCCATGGCTGCAATTTTGGCTGCTCAAGAACTTGGAATGAACCCGGAGGAAGTGCGGTCAGGACTTGCCAATATTGAGAAGACAGGTCTTAGAAATGAAGTTATAAGTATAAACAAATGCAATATTTTAAATGACTGCTATAAATCAAATCCTGCCAGTGTAAATGCTGCCTTGGATATTTTTGAATTATTCAATTCAAAAAAGAAAATTGCAGTATTGGGAGATATGCTTGGCTACAGAGAAATGAGCCGGGATGTCCATTACAATACAGGAAAAGACCTGAAAGGCCGCCATATTGATGAATTGGTTACCGTAGGAGGGGAAGCCCGTTATATAGCCAAGGGTGCCAGAGAAAACACAGATATTAAATCTATTCTTGAATTTGACACGAAAGAGGAAGCAGCTTTATATTTAAGGAAATATATCAGCGAAGACTGTACAATTTTAGTCAAGGGCTCAAGGTTTTTGGGGCTTGAATATATAGCAAATAAATTAAAGGAGTGGGAAAATGAATAAAACAAAATTAGCCATATTATTTGGAGGCAAATCTGACGAATATTCTGTTTCATTGCATTCAGCGGCTGCCATTATCGACAATGTTCCCAAAGAACTGTATGATATAACATTGGTGGGAATAACAAGAGAAGGCAGGTGGCTTCACTATGAAGGAAGCACTGATAAGATAAATGACGATACATGGCACAAGGGCAGCCTAAGTCCTGTGTTGCTGAGTATGGATGAATTTAGAGGATTAATTAAACTGTATGAAAAAGATAATAGCTATGAAAAAATTGAAATAGATTGTATTTTTCCCGTTCTCCACGGCAGAAACGGGGAAGACGGTACAATTCAAGGAATGTGCCGGATGTCCGGCCTTCCTTTTGTAGGCTGTGATATGACTTCGTCGGCCGTATCAATGGACAAGGAATATACACATATGATATGCGAAATGTCAGGAATAAAAACTGCCCCTTTTATGTCAGCAGTGAACCATAAAGATTTAAATATTGTGAAGCTTTATGAAGAGGCCTGTGAAAAGCTTTCCCTTCCCATCTTCATTAAGCCTGCCAATAACGGCTCTTCCATTGGCATAAGCAAGGTGAGAAACTTTGATGAATTTGAAAAGGGAATCATGGAAGCCTTCCAATATGACAGGAAAATAATTCTTGAATCAAATATTGAAGGATTTGAAATAGGCTGTGCAGTTGTAGGAAACGATGAGCTGATAATTGGAGAGGTTGATGAAATAGACACCAAGAATGACTTTTTTGACTATGTTGAAAAATATTCTCAGCATAATTCAAAAATATATTGTCCGGCACGAATCAGCCATGAGTTAAAGGCCCAGGCAAAAGAAATTGCCGCAAATACCTACAAGGCATTAGGCTGCAGAGGACTTTCCAGAGTGGATATGTTTTTAACTCCTGAAAATGAAATATATTTAAATGAAATAAATACAATACCCGGCCTTACAGGTTTAAGCAGGTATCCTTCAATGCTTAAAAAAATCGGTATTGAGTACAAGGACTTGATTGTAAAGCTCGTAGACCTGGCAATGGAAAGATAAACAAAATCCTTATTATGTATCTTTTTTAATGTTTATTTGTTCCTGAGCAGCTGCTGTAAATATTGTCTGACTGATATTATTGATAAATTTTCCAAGAATAAGCTGGTCTTTTGCATCGATATCGTCTATTAACAGAATACCAAGCAATGTTGATAAAAGTACAAATTCCTTTGGAGGCAGGCTTGTGATGCATGAAATCAGTGCCTTGTATGGGGTGTCAGTTTTATTTTCCCTTTCTTTATCATCAGAGCCGTCAATATTTAATTTTCTGATGATACCTTCAAATACCATACCTTTTTCGTTCATACAACACTTCCTTTTATTTGTTAAATTAATATATGTTTTAAATTAGTTAAAGTTACCAATAAAAAAACAAGAGAACGGTTGGCCGTTCTCTTGAAAATCCATCAAATTGGTGACATTCCTTGTGCAAATAGGGGTGTGTCCCCTTTATTCCGACGGTGCGTCCACTTACTTATAATCCCAGAATCACTCGTGCTTCGTCGGGGCTTGCTACTTCACGCCCGAATTCTCTTGATAAGTTTGCTATTCTTTCAACTAATTGAGCGTTTGATTTTGCAATTTCACCCTTTTTATAATAAATATTATCTTCAAAACCCGTTCTTACATGGCCGCCTAAAAATATTGTTGCTACATTTATTGGAAGCTGGAATCTTCCTACAGCTGCAGCAGTCCATGTTGACCCGGCAGGAATTGACTCTACCATGTACAATAAGTCCCTCAGCTCGGCACCCATTGCTCCCGGTACACCAAGTACAAAGTCAAAATGCATAGGTGTTTTAATTATACCTTTTTTAGCCATTCTTATTGAAGTGTCAACCATGCCCTTTTCAAAGCATTCTAATTCCGGTTTAACTCCAAGTTCATACATGCGTTTTGCAAATATTTTAATATTTTCTTCAGTATTCATGAATACATCGTCTGCAAAGTTGCATGTCCCCATGCTCAGTGTAGCCATTTCAGGTTTTAATTCTATAGGCTGCATTCTTTGCTCAGGTGTGTGCCATGTTGCCCCGCCTGTTGAAGGCTGGAATATAATGTTGCATTTTGCTTCAATTTTTTCTTTGATTGCCTTGTAGTAGGCAAAGTCCTGAGTAGGATTTCCCTCTTCATCTCTGGCATGAACATGCACCAAGGATGCTCCTGCCAAAAAACATTCATATGCAGCTTCAGCAATTTCATCCGGTGTAATCGGTAAATTCGGCTGTTGCTCCCTTGTAACTTCTGCTCCTGTAAGACAAGCAGTAATAATTAATTTTTCCATTTCAACCTCCATTTATAATTTTTTGCCTATGCTTATTTTACCTTATTAAATCAATATAGTCAACTAATTGTTAAAAATGTATCACAACTGATATATATAGTATTCCCTGAATAAGGGGTTAAATGTAAACTGCTTCAATTTTTTTACCTGCTTTTTTCAGCTCAATAATCAGCTTGTTTATTATATTATTTTTGATATTGAAATCACCGGGAAAATTTGGATTTTGGTGGGCAGGATTAACAGCACTCCCCAGGTAAAAGTTTATATGAGTGCCTGTATCTGTAAGCAATTTTGTAAGCAGGGAGCTCCCGTCATAATCATTTTCGTCAAGAACACTTTCATAATTAGACTTATTTAATTTTTTAATACTTTCCAAAGTCTTCCCTAAGGTCAAAACCCCCTCAGTAACTAAATCAAAACCCTCCATATAAGCAATAGGAGGAACATCCTTTTTCATGGAATCCATATCCACCTTCAGTTTTAATCCCAGTTCTCTTTCTGCAATAAGTGCAGTAGTACCGCCGCATATAATTTTCATATTAGGACTGTTTTTCATAATTTCAGAAAGATAGGAGTCATTGTCCTTATTTGCCGGAGGGCCTATGAATATATCTATGATTTCCGGTTTTCTTACCTTCAATGTCATTATTGTTGTATCATCTCCGGGCTTATTGTTGTATAAATTATTGCAAACACCTATGAAGTTGCCGTTAATAAGCTGTGATGACCGGTTTACATTGTTTAATTCCTTTAAATATTCGTTTATTTCATTCCAGGACCAGCCTAAATTCAACATTTGACCTATTCCTGCATGAATTGCCCCATCGCTGACTACACAAAGAGTATCCCCCATTTCAAGCTGAATATTTGATTCATAGATTTTTTTGTTTCCAATTATCCGCTCCCTTTTTTCTACAGGAATTATTCTTTTGTGAGAATAGAAAAAATAAGGGGGATTGTCATATTCGGCAATGTATGCATTGTGATACCTGTCAATTTTTATTATTGTGAATGTTGAATAAGCTAATTTTCTAACCTTGCACTCAGGAAGAGTATTTATTATTGTATCAATTGTATCATCTATTGCTGCCCCTTCCTTCAGCATAGTTACGGCTATTTTTACAGTCATTGTAGCTAAAATATTTGCCTTAACCCCGCTGCCTAAACCATCTGACATAACAATTATAATACCCTCATCATCATAGAGGTATTCAACCTTATCGCCGCATAACTCTTCATTATGTTTATTTATACTCTTATAATTAATATCAAAGAAATATTTTTCCATCATTCATTTTCCTCTAATACAACTTTTTTAAGCTTTATTAAGGCTGATTTAGTTTCGGCTGTAGTTTCACCCAAAAGTCCTGCTATCTCCTGGGCAACCCTCATTTGTTTTTCTATTACCTTGTCTGCCGTTTCCAATGTGTTTAATTTAAAGTGTATTATTTGTTCTTTCTTCAGCTCATCATCAGTTACATCATTGAGTATTCCAAACAATATTTTGTTATTGGGCAGATAAATAATCCGTTCATATACTGTTAAGCCGTACTTTTCAAGTACTAACTTGCGAACTTCCATGTTTTCCTCAGTTTTCAGGACATGTTTAAAATCCTTGTCAGGCATTAATGATGAAAGGGGTTTGTTTTTGATGGAAGAAAGACTAATGTTAAATGCTTTTTCTCCTACAGGGTTCAAATCAATTATATTAAGGTCCAAGTCCACAATCAGGATTATGCTTGGAGAATACTCAAAATATATATTTGAAATTTTTTCCGCCTGGCTTCTCATGTAAGGCATGCACATCTGCGGATGAGAAAGTCCTTCCAATACGGATATAGCCTTGTCCCGGCATGAATCATATCCGCATGCGCCGCAGTTTAATTCATCATACTTATCATGCTTGCCTGTTTGTTCCAAAACATTTCTTATTTCTTCTTCGGTAAAATTCGGGTGGATATACTGCTTATTTCTAAAATTCCTTATATTATTTATGTTTTTCTCTTTGTCTGTGTAATTCTTATATTCCTTATCTTTTACACTTTGAATTTTCCTTCCTGCATGAATTTTTCTTACGTATATATTTCTGCTTTTCTTAGGTACGGCAGGGCCTCCTATGCAGCCCTCCTCACAGCTGTTAGCTTCTATCAACACATTGTCTATCTCTTTATTTGATAATGCATCAAAGGCCTTTTTCAGGTTATCTATGCCTGAAATTGTTACAGGGTCAAACTTGCTCTCTTCCACAACATGACTGATGCCTGATAATATGCCCTGGTCTAAAGGATACTTCTTGCCTCTGTAGTTTCCTTCCAAGTCAGGATGAGTTTCTTCAAATTCAGATATATTTATATTTCTTGACTCAATCAGCTTATCTATTTCTTCAAAAGATATCACTGCATCCATAACTCCTGAAAGCTGGTAACCGTGAGCCTCGCATTTTTTTGATATACAGGGTCCCAAAAATACTATATAAGCATCGCTGCCGTGCCTTTTCCTTATCATTTTACAATGAGCCACCATGGGAGAATCAATAGGCATTAAATATTCTATTAATTCAGGATAATAATTTTGCACCATCATATTGACAGTGGGGCAGCATGTTGTAATTGCATTCTTCTTTTTTGTTGATTTTATATATTCGCTGTAGAGCTTGGACACCTGCTCTGCACCAATGGCTGTTTCTTCGATTAAATGTGCTCCCAAATGTTTCAAAACGGATATAAACTTATAGGGTTCATCATAAACACCCATATATGAAGGTGCAAGAGAAACTATTATTTTTTTCCCCTGCTGAAATGCATTTTCAACATTTTCCAAATCACTGTGAATATTTCTTGCATTTTGAGGGCATACCAAAAAACAATTTCCGCATGCAATACATTTTTCCTCTACTATCTGCGCCTGGTCATCTATCATTTTTATTGCCTTAACCGAGCAATTCCTTACGCATTTGTAGCAGTTTTTACAGTTTGCAGGGTAAAAATCAAGTATTTTCATAATATCCCTCCCTTTTTCGCAACATATTTATAAAAAAATTCTTCTGCATTATCGGGTGCCACCGAATATATAGTACCGTCCAATTCTACAGAGACTGCCTCAGTGCAGCGGCCAAGACAAAAAGATCCTTTGATTTCAACTTTATCTGAAATATTCAAGCTTCTTATTAATTTTTTAAGGGTTTCTATCACTTCATAAGAGCCCTTTAAGTGACATGCACTTCCTACACAAATCTTTAATTCAGTCATTTTATACCTCATTTCCATATATACTATTATTATAATAGCATATATCGACATAAATCAATAGTTAAAAAATTAACAATTTGTAACTTATTACAAGCTCTTCGATTATTTTCTTGACTAATATATTTTAAAATGCTATTATTTATACACTCGTCAAGAATCTTTCCGAATTTTTCCATAATTATTATGATTAACTAAATATGCAGGGAGGTAATATGGAACTTAGGACTTTAAAACTTTCTGAATTAAAGGAACTGGCCAAATCAAAAGGTATACATGATGCCTATAAATACAAGAAAGATGAATTAATTTTAAAATTAAATGAGATTGAAACAAATATTCCCCTTAAAAATGAAAAAACCGATGAAATCCCGGAAGACAGAGAAGATACAGAGCAAACATTGGAGCTGCCCGATAAAATAGTTGAAGAAATTGAATCGAGCGGCACAGAGGCAGTAAAGGTTACAGGCATACTTGAAACTCATCCTGACGGTTACGGTTTTTTAAGAACCCATAACTACTTAACCAGTGATGACGATGTCTACATATCCCCCTCACAAATCAGAAGATTTCACATGCAGACCGGAGATAAAATTTCAGGTATTACAAGGGCCCCGAAGCAGGGGGAAAAGTTTAAAGCACTCCTTTATGTAAAGGAAGTTAATGACGGCAACCCCGAATTAGCAAGAAACAGAAAAGATTTCGACACTCTTATCCCAATTTATCCTGATCAGAGAATCAAGCTGGAAATATCACCCATAGATATTGCAATGAGAATTATTGACTTAATCGCACCCATAGGGCGGGGTCAAAGAGGTATGATTGTAGCTCCGCCAAAGGCCGGCAAAACAACAATTTTAAAAAACATAGCAAACTCTATAGCAGCAAACTATCCCGGGGTTGAAATTATTATGCTCTTAATAGACGAGCGGCCTGAAGAAGTAACGGATATGCAGCGGAATGTAAAGGGTGATGTTGTTTATTCAACCTTTGACGAGCTGCCTAAAAACCACATTAAAGTGGCTGAAATGGTATTAGACAGAGCAAAAAGGCTTGTTGAACAGGAAAAGGATGTTGTCATTTTACTAGACAGCATTACCAGACTTGCAAGGGCATACAATCTGACTATAACCCCAACCGGGAGGACCTTGTCCGGAGGACTTGATCCCGGGGCCTTGTACGGTCCCAAAAGATTTTTCGGCGCTGCCAGAAATATCGAAAACGGCGGAAGCCTCACCATACTTGCAAGTGCTTTAATTGAAACAGGAAGCAGGATGGATGATTTAATATTTGAAGAATTCAAAGGCACCGGAAACATGGAAATCCATTTAGACAGGAAGCTTTCAGAAAAAAGGGTATTTCCTGCCATTGATATAAATAAATCCGGTACAAGAAGGGAAGAACTGCTTCTTAATAATGAAGAAATGCAGACAATATGGCAATTGAGAAAAGCAATGAGCAATTTTTCAACTGCAGATGTGACTGAAAGAATAATTGACGGATTGATTCGAACAAAGACAAATGACGAATTCATCAAACAAGCAGCACAAATTTTAAGCATTGAAAAAAT
>CAZAYQ010000054.1:0-7327 GCA_964489345.1 uncultured Clostridia bacterium
ATCACCTGACGAAACTTGATGACTGCCCTCTAAGAAAATCTGATATATTATAAAAGTCCATTGGCTGCTTCTTCATTTTATCATCATTGGCCATAAGTACGTACCTTCTTTTTTCTTTTTATTTTATCATAGTTATAGAGATTTTTGAAGGTTTATTTACACCTATAAAGTAATTACCTTTCTATTTGATAACCCTGCTCAAAGCAAAAGAAAAATCCCCCCTGGGCTTTATAGGCTCAAGGGGGATTTGGTTGATTAGTATCTTAAGTTGTCTTAGTAAGATTTAAAGTTTGTGTAATTATCTTGGAACCATATTATTCTCTATATAGATAATTAGTTTTTCCCAAGTACTCATACCACCTATATATATATACCAATCTGAAGGAACAGTGTTTATGTCAACCTTTGTTTGACCAGAATTTTTTGGAACAAAATGATAATCATCTTTCACACTTAGCTCAATTATTGCTGAATAATAATATCTTGAAACATCTCTGAATGTTGTTCCTGTAAACTCCACCTCTTTATCTTCAACTGAGTCCCATTCATACCAGGTCAAACCAACGATCACATAGCTTGCATCAGTTGTCTTTAAAGCATCTTTTGTAATAGGTGTATTGCCAGTTTCAGCTCCTACAAAACCATTAATGGTTACTGTCTTGATTTTATTAATAGTTTCTGCTTTTACTGTTACTTCAAAAGCTTTTGTATCACTGGCTGAACCTAATGTAAGGGTTGCAGTTAAGGTTACTGTCGCATCTTCTGATCCCTTTTCTGGCCTTGTTACTTTACCATCATTTGTAATTACATCTGTATCGCTTGAGCTCCAAGTTACTGCTACTCCATTCTGAGTTGCTGGCAAAGTTAAATCTGCTACTACTCCACTTATGTCACCTAAGTCCAACTTGGTTTTTGCTCTTTCTACCTTTTCTTCATCAGTTAGTAGTGGTTCAATCAATAAATATTTGAAAACATCCTGGTCAGAATCATTAACTATTGTCTTATTTGGATCCGTGCCATAAAGTTTAGCTTCTACCAAACTGCTGCCATTTATACTTTCTGACCCCTGTAATTCAAGCTCAGAAGCAAGGGTCAATACGCCATTATAATCAAAAAACTTTGGATTACCAGAAGAATTAGGTTGGTTAATCCTAATAAGCTCTACTATTGTATCTTTCTCAAAAACTATATTACCATTATCAGTACCACCTGCTACATTGAGAATTGGATATATTCCACTACCAATTCCTTTAAATTCAGCATTTTCTTTTATATGGATATTGCCATTGTTTCCAAAGGCACCAATAACCGTACCATAGGACTCTACCTCAACTTTAGCATTACCCTCAAAAATTGTATCATTCTGAGTTTTTATGCCGTAAGCACTGAAAGCTTTCTTACATATAACTTTTAATTTGACTTTGCCTTTTACTGTAAGACTGTGCAAATCAATACCATAAGATGTACCTGTGTTACCAAGGTCTGGCATTATAATTTCCAGGCTACCATTACCATCTATAATTAGATTTCCACCATTACCTGTCTTATAAGTTATTCCCTTAACTGGAGTTATTCCTCCCGAAGCAATATTTATTTTGTTAGTGCCGTGCAACTGCAAGTTTATTGTATCAGAGTACCCAAATCCAGAAAACACTATGCCATAGCCGATTTCATTTATATTTAAGTCCTTTATTTCTAATGTTTTAGTGCCCTTATTCCAATAATAACCTTGGTCATCTAATGCTTGTTCTCTCTCTTCGGATGTTGTGGGATCACTTGCTTTAATAATTAAGGCCCCGCCATGGTGGACACTTATCGTTACTTGGTCATAAATGCTTTTATCCCCTTTTTTGCTTGCTCTTAAAGTAAATTCATCTGCAGTTTCATCAATAGCTACTGTAAGGTATCCATTTTCACTGACAGTTGTCCCGGAACTAGTAGCCGTACTCCCATCTATAGAGAAGTCCACTTCTTCTTTAACCTTTTCTCCGGTTTGTAATATATTGTCCATATAGATGGTAAGATTATAACTTTGGCCAGGCAGAACTTTAGTTGGAGCATTTCTTATTTCTACTGCTTTATAAGACCATAAGGCCGTTATTTTTATACTTTCTGTAATCTCAACTTCTGCACCAGCAGAATAGTGCATCGTACCAACTTTCCAAAATCTAAATCTTTTATACTCCTCTGGCGCTGTAAATTCAGGCTCAGGTAATGTATATTTCTCGCCACTTATTACTTTTACAGGGGCCATAAATCCAGCTCCTTCGCCAGGATCAAAGGTGACTTCAAAAACCTCTTTATCAGTAACTGTTACAGTGGCGCTGTCACTCTTGCTATTGTCACCCTTTGCTGTAGCAGTTACAGTCAATGTAATTGCTGTTTCTGATGCATCTACCGTAAGTTTTCCATCTGTGTCAATAGTAGTTCCTGAAGCACCTCCTGAAACGCTCCAAGTTACAGTGCTATCAAACGCCCCTGTACCTGCTACCGTTGCAGTGAAAGTTTCATCCGTTCCTTTTTGTACTAAGGCTGTTTTTGGGGAGATAGTAACATTTGTTATTACAATCTGACCGGAAATATATATCGTTGCTATTCCTTTTTTACCAGATCCATCTTTAGCTGTAGCCGTTACCTCAACTGTTCCATTAGTCTTGGCTGCAAGTAAGCCACTGCTATTAATTGTTGCTATGCTGCTATCATCCACAGACCAAGTAACACTTTTGTTGCTGGCGTTAGCAGGCTCAACTTCAGCTACCATCTGAAGTGTACCGCTATCTGTGGTTATCTCTGTTGCCCCACCAGTTCCGGTAACAGTAATAGCACTTACCTTTATATCAGTACTTCCGCTGCTGCTTGTTTTATTTCCACTTGTGCCTGGTTTTGAAAGACTTGCATCATTTCCTGCAGCATTATTTTTTGCAGAAATGCCGCCTTCCACAGCCACTCCTCCTGCTGCTAAAGTACCTATTACACCCTTATCAACTTTTATTTCTGTATTTGGGGTCCTAATGGAGGCATTGTCTCCCCCTGATTTTACAGCAACGCTTTTTACATCTCCCTTGCCTTCAATATTAGCTCCCTTACCGGAGATAATTATTTTGTCCACTGATGTCCCTTGGTCAAGAAGAATTGTGGCTGATACGCCGCTGATAGCTGCTTCTTTAATTTTTGAGCCTTCTTCTAAAACTATTTTAGAATTGTCACCACTGATAATGACATTTTTAAATTCTGCATTTTTAGCTATTACTCTTATATTGTTTCCTGTGATGTTAAGACTTCCTACAGTTCCTTCAATGATAACATCGTCTTTTCCGTCATCTACAAATATGGTTTCTATGATTGCTCCGCCTTCTACAGAAACACGGATCTGTCCGTCTACCTTGCCTACAATTATTTTCCCTTCTACACTGCCTCCAACAATGACAATTGAATTTATTCCTCCGCCTCGAAGGATAAGATTTCCCTTAATTGTAACCTGGTCAAGTTTTAGGTCCCCATCTCCTATGCCGTCTCCAACAATAAGGTCCCCATTGACTGTCAGGTTTTCTAAGCTTACTCCGGGCACATTGACAACAATGTTACCTTGGGCAACTTGACTATATTGGCCCGGTGTATTTATATATTCTATAAATATATTATTCATAATCTGGGCAAATTCTGCCCTGCTTATATTTGACTGAGGATTGAGCTTTCCGCCTGATCCTTGAATATAACCTGCATTAACAAGGGCATATACATCTCCTTTTGCCCAGTCTGAAATACTGCCTGCATCAGCAAAGCTCTTATTGAGTTTTTCTCCGGGGCTGAGTTTCATGGCTCTTGCCAATACTGCAAAAGCTTGCTCTCGACTTATATTGCTCTCTGGATTCATCTTTCCGTCATAGCCTTGCATTACCCCCATTTTTAATGCTTTAGCCATACTGCCTGCAAACCAGTCACTGCTTTTGATATCAGAATATACTGATATATCTCCTTCTTGACCGGCACCGAATACACGGACAATTATGGTTGCCATTTGAGCCCTTGTCAGAGGACTGTCAGGCATAATTTTGCCATTGTCTCCCAAAAGCAAGCCATTGGCAACAGCCTTTTCTAAAGCTTCTTTTGCCCAATTATCCGGCATGTCCGTAAAGGTTTGCAGACTATCTGCTGTCATGGCACTAGCAGCAGGCAATACATTTATCGTTAAAGCAAGTACCAATACCATACATATTATGATCAAAATATTTAAAAATCCTTTCCTTTTCTTTTCTTTCATATACTTTTACCTCCTTAAATTTTTTTAGCCCTTAGACCATCAATATCAATAAAGGCTGTCTTACAAGGTATCCATAAGTGCCACAAGAAAGCTGGCAGATGTGGAGCCGTAGATAAATTGGTCTATAAGGCCGTCTTTTTTAGCCTGTTTGACATCTTCTGCAGTACGCTTTTCCGAATTTTCATCCACCATGAGAACAATTTTACAAGTGGGACTTCGTTTTTTCATTTCTCCCCTTATTTTCATCCGCTCTTCCAGCCTGTAGGGTGTATAGCCGGTGACCTCCATCAACAGGGCTGATGCAGCAAGGCTGACACAATTCTTTACTACATCCTCCGGTCTTTCAACAATGGTTACCCGGAAGCCGCCATGGCTTTTCATTGCCATTTCAGTTGCCTGGGCAAAGACATAATTCTGCATACTGATAATTACCCTCTGCAAATTATCACCTCCTTTACCGTTAGATACGACCAATTGTAATGTCTTATATATAAGTATAGCGATTTTTATAAATTGCACATCCACACTTTTGAGGAGGTGGAGCAAGAAAATTTAATATTTTTTATTTATGGCAAAAAAAGTCCCGACTTTTTTAAACAGGCAGCCCTCTAAATACAGTGTGGGGTAAAAAATAGACACAGCGATAGCACTTTATCGCTGTGTCTTAATGGTTAAGTCTTCCCTTAGCGTAAAATTATTCTTCAATTTTTGTCTTAATCTGTGCTTATGTTTGTGTTTGTGTTTGTTTTCATCTTGTTATTCTACAATGGTTTCGATATATCTTTGCAGAATAGCTGCCATCTGTGCTCTTGTTGCTATTGAGGCCGGGGAGAGCAGGTCTGCGCCGATGCCTGTGACGATACCATTTTCTACTGCCCACTCCATGGCTGTCTTGGCATAGCCGGATACGGATGCTCCGTCTGCTAAGCTGTCGAGGGATTTTGTTACTCTTGTATCATATCCCTTGAATGTGCTGTAGTTGTATAGTATGGTTACAAGCTGCTCTCTTGTGAGAGAATCATCAGGGCCGAATTTGCCCTTACCATATCCGCTGACGATTTTATTATCAGCCGCCCATGCCACGGCGCCGGCATAATACTTGTCATCCGCCACATCATCAAAGCCACCGGTTCCCGTTTTGGGAGAACCCTCCAAGCGATAGAGGATAGTAACAATCATTCCTCTTGTCGTTTCCATGTTAGGGCTAAAGGTTCTGGTGCTTGTGCCTAACATAAGACCATTTTCGTAAGCCCACATAACAGGATTGACAAACCAATCATTTATTTTTACATCATCAAAGGGGATATATGCCCCGGTGCCCGGATTGTATTTATCTTCCTCAAGGGGTTCAGCCTTAGTGGTGTAATTTGTATGGGAGCTTCCACCACCGCTGCTTGCCTTAGCAGGGATCACCGCCGTTTCCAGAGTCTTGCCGCAAACGGTGCATTCCTTGTGTTGGCTGCCCTCAGTTGTTGTGCTGGCAGGGATATCAACAATCCAAATTCCCGGAGTGTGGACGTTAATATCTTTCTTTTCGCCACAGGAACATTCATACCAGTGGTTTGTTTTATCATAGCTCCATGTGTCTGCCCATTCATGGGTATGATTGGGACCTGTTGCAGGAATGGTTGACGTTTCCATTATATGGCCGCAAACCAAACATTCTTTATGTCGGCTTCCATCCGTTGTTTCGGTGGCTGCTATATCGGCAATCCAGCCGCCGGCAATATGGGCAGCCTTATCCTTCTCTGCACCACAGGCACATCCATGCCAATGGCCGGTTTCGTCGCGGAACCATGCGTCTATCCAATCGTGCTTGTGGACAGACCCTATGGCGGGTATGGTATCGACATCGGTGATGTAGCCGCATACCAAGCATGCACGATGCCGGCTTCCTTCCGTTATTTCGGTAGGCTCCGCATCGATAATCCAATCGCCCGTATAATGGGCTGAAACAAAGTATTTTTTTCCGCAATCGCATGACCGCCAATGGTTTGTGTTATCATGCTCCCAGATGCTGCCCCAAGCGTGGGTGTGTCCCGTGCCCGTTGCCGGAATGATGCCTGTTTCCAGCACTTCATTACAAAGCATGCATATTTTATACTTGCTGCCATCCGTCGTTTCGGTGGCAGGGGTATCGGGTATCCATTCGCTTGGTATATGCTCATGGCTTGCCGGAATGATTTCATGGGCTGTATAGGCACATTCTCTGCAGGTTCTGCTCTTGACACCATGTTGCGTTGCGGTAGCCGGCTCATGGATTGTCCAGCCTTCCCAGTAATGACTTTCCCGGTTATGTATCTGGCCGCAGGTACAGGTGAACCAATGATCGTGCTTGTCGTAATCGGGCCTGCTATACAAATCAGTGCAAACCTCGCATTCGCCACATGCGAAACAAATAAGGGCATCGTATTCGCAATACGTTTCGCATGTTACGCAGATATCTATGCAATATTCGCATTCATGGTGGTAAGGGCAAATGAGGGCACAGGCGGAACAATAGGCACCGCAGTTTTCGCAAATTGTCTCGCAATTACCGCAGACGCCGCAACCGGCACAAAAGGCCGTGCATTCGCTACATGCCTGACCACATTCGGGGCATATTTCTGTACATGCATCGCAGAGTTGACAATCTTCGCAGAACTCGTCCGCACAATCGATACAAGTATCGAAACATCCAAGGCAAATTAATGTGCAATTTTCTGCGCATTGGCCGCAGTCGGGACAAATTATGCTGCATTCGGAGCAAAAGTAGCCGCAACTTACGCAAATCTCGGCACAGTTTTCACAATATCCGCAAGAGCCGCAAAGATCTCCACATTCATTACAATATTCGCCGCAACCGGGACAAATAATCACGCAATCATCGCACTTCTGGCATGTGTCGCAAAAGTCCGATGCGCATTCAGCGCAAATGCTTTGGCAATCCGAGCAAATGGTTGTGCATTCTGCGCACAGGTGGCAATCATAACAAAAGGCATCGGCACACTCTGAGCAATATACTCCGCATCCTGTACATATAAAAGCACATTCGCTGCACAAGCCGCAGCCGCTGCAAAATCCTTC
>CAZAYQ010000054.1:7427-10186 GCA_964489345.1 uncultured Clostridia bacterium
CCGGGCACCGGGCTTCATAGCAATTTGCACATTTTCTGCAATCATCACTCGCACATTGGTTGCCGCCATGGCAAGAATCGCACTCGCCACATTCAAAGCAAATGCTGCCGGTGGCACAGCTTGCGCATTTTCCACAGGAGCCGCAAATGTATTCGATGCCATAAGCGCCGCAATCGATGCAAAGTTCACATTCTGAACAGATATCGACGCACTCTTCACACCGCATACAGTTGCCGCAATGGTCTAAGCCGGAATCTTCGCAGTCGCCGCATTCCGGGCAGTGGTGGTCTGCATAGCAGTCGCCGCCGTCGGCATTTTCGCTACACCCGCCGCAGCCATCGCAAAGCCAATCGTCGTAGCGGTATGCTCCGCAGTAAATGCAGTCCTGCCCATCCTCAAAATCGGCATGGACATGCACCGTTGTCATGGGCAGCATAGTCAGCACCATGAACAGGGTGAGCAGCAGGCTTAATAATTTTTTGTGTTTTCTTCCTTGCATTTGATAATCCTCCAATCCATATTGTTTTTTTCTCTTTCTCTTATTTTTCTAGTTAACTTCTTATCCATGATTTTCCCCCTTTAAAATTTTGGCGTAAATTCATTGAACAATTATTAAACTTATCACCTCCTTTACCGTTAGATAGGACCAATTGTAATGCCTTATATATAAGTATAGTGATTTTTATAAATTGCACATCCACACTTTTGAGGAGGCGGAGCAAGAAAATTTAATATTTTTTATTTATTATATAAAAAAATCCCGACTTTTTTAAAATCGGGATTTTCAACATGGGAGATTTATTATTTAATATTCAGGCATAACCAGCTTTGTTTTTGCAGCAAGGACTGCAAGTTCAGAATTGCTTTTAGCACCTGTCTTATCTTTCAGATTGTTAATATGAGTCCTGGTGGTCGAATATTCGACCCCCATATTGTCGGCAATTTCTCCGATGGACTTTCCTTGCACCATGTAAAAGAGAACCTCCAACTCCTTGGGTGTGAATTCCACACTGTCCGCCAAGCCTACCTTTACCCTTGGTGTATTGTCCGGATAAATGGATTCTCCTGCCATGGTGCGGTCCATAAGATCAAGGAGTTCCATACTGTCAACTTCCTTATACCAAAAGCTTTCCGCTCCTGCGGCACGTGCCTTTTCAATGAAACGGTGTTCAGGCGCAGAAGTCACTATGATAACTTTGATATGAGGGAATTTTTTTTTGATATTTGCCGTAGCATCAAGTCCGCTTGCGCTGTTTGCCGTACAGACATCCATCAAAATCAAATCAATCTTAGAACCCATACAAGCCACTTCTGTATTTGCGGCATCAGTGATGGCATTCACCAGCCTGTATCTGTCAGATGCCTTTGAAATATAGTAGGAAAATAACTCCTGTATCATCCTTTCATCATCTACAAGCAGTATATTTGTCATAGAAAATCAATTCCTTTCCACGGTATTTCAGGTATTGTTACAGTGAGAGAAAATATCGGCCGGCTTTGCAGGCTCATTTGCCCTCCTGCTTTTTCAATAGCGGCACGAAGACCGGATAAGCCGCCGCCTTCAATGATTTCATTTTCCGGAGCTATTCCATTATTAGTAATGATTAATTCGATTTCCGGCGGGTTTTCCTTGTGAGTCAGGGTAACAAACAATTTGCTGCCCTTGGCATGGCGGACACAATTTGTCATACATTCCCGAACAGCGGAAACAATGAGCATATAAGAAGAATTATCCTCCGGCATGACTCCGACCAGTTGAACGGTAACGCCTATTGCGGCAGCAAGCTCCAAAAGTTCCTTGTATCCGTCTGTTTCATCATCTCTGTCAATTTCACCATCCAAAAGGCCGATTGTTTTTCTTAAATTGCTTATTAGGTCATCTTTTAGCTCCTGCCGGCAGCCGCTTATATAGTATTTTCGAACATTGAGAATTGTTGCTCCAAGCTCATTATGTATTTTCATTTTCATGGCAAGAATTTCTTCTTCACGCATAATTGCTGCCACATTCTTTGTGATGTGTTCCATATGGACAGCCATTTCGGCCAATTCTCGGTTCTTTTGCTTCATATCCCGGGCAGTATAGTAAAGGTCTGTAACTTGGGAAGCGATAAATTGCCTGTAGGAATGACCATGTTCATCATATATGCCTTTTTCTTCAAACTTCCAGACTGAGCCGTCTTTTAATATAAACTTGTCCTCATCTTTTGTGGCCCTGCTATCCTTCGGCTGATTCTCCAAGGCTTCCCTCAGTTCAAAAATATTTTGTAAATCACTGCCTGTTAGTTCAAAGAAAAGCCTATGCATAGTAAAGTTGCAAAGTTTTAATAATCCGTTGCCATCAAAGAAACATATGCCCGAGGGGAGATTGTCAAGGGCTTCCTTGACGGATTTTTCTGCCGGCCCATATGGGTGCCAAAACCACTTCACAGCAAGTCACCTCTTTTCGCTATACGAAAGGTCAACTGCCATTCTCCCTCATCTTCTGCTTCCGCAAGAAGGTTTTCTATTGCCAAAGAAGACAGGTCTTCACAGGTTGACAGGCGCATAGTCATAATTATCCCGTAATCATCACTTGCCACATAAAGATAGAGAGATGTCAGCGTGTCGAAAGCTTTTTCGATCACCTTTTCAAAAACATCATATATATGCATCATATCATAAAAGGGCAATGTGCCTTTTAGAGCAAAGTAATAGTCGCCTGAGATATCAAACAGCCTTAAACTCCTTATGGATTCATTTATGCAGTATTCTAATTCCGC
>CAZAYQ010000055.1:0-10100 GCA_964489345.1 uncultured Clostridia bacterium
GTCTTTTAGTTTGCCCATGCTCTTATGTATCCTTTCATATAATTTATTAGTATATGTTTAGTATACAAAATTTGTTAATCAATTGTCAATGATAAAAGCTTAACAAAGTATGCATCCTGTATATTTATTTCAGACGGCCGGGGTGACTTTTTTGCTTATTTCATTGCATTTGCTGAAATGTTAATATATAATGATTAAAATCGACAAATAGAAAGGTTGTGATGTTAGGGTTGAAAAAAAAGCTGGCATTGTATGGATTTAATAATCTTACAAAATCGCTGAGTTTTAATATTTATGATGTTTGTTACGCCAAAAGCGTAAAGGAGCAAAAGGAGTATATAGAATACATTGATGAACAGTATAACTCTGACAGGCTTACTCAGATTTTGTGCAATGTTACGGAAATAATAGGAGCGCATATTCTTAATGTTTCAAAGCAGGATTACGATCCCCAGGGAGCTTCCGTGAATATTCTGATAGCAGAAGGTGCAATGACAAAAGAGGATATTGATGTTTCGTGCAATCAGGGCATTCTTGAACAATTGCAGAAAGAAACTATACATGCCCATTTGGATAAGAGCCATGTTACAGTCCACTCATATCCCGAGCACCATCCGGAGAATGCCATTTCTACATTCCGCGTAGATATTGATGTTTCCACATGCGGGGAAATCTCCCCCCTCAATGCGCTGGATTATTTAATAAGCTCTTTTGATTCTGACATAATAACCATTGACTACAGGGTCAGAGGGTTCACAAGAGATATTAAAGGCAAAAAGTTCTTTATTGATCACAGCATAAAATCAATACAGGATTATATAGACAATGAAACTTTAAGAAGGTATGACGCCATTGATATAAATGTTTTTCAAGCAAATACTTTTCATACCAAGATGCTCATAAAAGAAATTGATCTGCAGAACTATCTCTTTAATAAGGATGTTCATGAACTTTCTCCTAAGAAGAGACTGGAAATTACAGATAGTCTCAGAAAAGAAATGATAGAAATTTTCAGCGGCATGAATATTTTTCAGGAGGAAAATTAATGGAGCTGTGGTTTACAGAAAATCATACAGATAATGTGAAGTTTTCGATGCGGGTTGACAGGCACATTATCAGCCTTAAAAGCGATTTTCAAAAAATAGATGTTTTTCATAGCCCTGAATTCGGGAAAGTGCTGGTAATAGACGATTATGTAATGCTCACCGAAAAGGATGAATTCATATATCATGAAATGATTGCCCATGTTCCCATGGCAGTTAATCCTGGTATTAAAAGGGTTCTTGTAATAGGTGCCGGTGACGGGGGAACCGTCCGGGAGCTCACCCGCTATAATTCTCTGGAAAGAATCGACATGGTTGAAATTGACAGGATGGTTGTTCAAATATGCAAGGAATTTATACCTCTAACCGCCTCAAAGCTAAATGACAGCAAGGTCAATTTATATTTTGAAGACGGTTTGAAGTTTGTAAAAGCCAAAAACAATGAGTACGATTTAATAATTGTGGATTCCACTGACCCTGTAGGACCGGGAGCAGAGCTTTTCACAATGGACTTTTATGAGAGCTGTTTCAATGCCTTGACTGATGACGGAATACTGGTAAATCAGCATGAGAGCCCTTATTATGAAAATGATGCAGATGCTATGCAAAAGGCTCATAAAAAAATCAAATCAATTTTTCCCATAGCGGCAGTGTATCAAGCCCATATTCCCACCTATGCCTCGGGACACTGGCTCTTTGGCTTTGCATCAAAAAAATACAAGCCTGTAGAAGATTTAAAAGAGGACCTGTGGAATTCCTTGGGGCTTGTAACAAATTATTATAATACGGACCTCCATAAGGGTTCATTTTATATACCCAACTATGTAAAGAGGCTGCTTGAGAATGCTTAAGTACCGGAAATCACAAGGAGGGGCTAATGCTTAAAAAGGAAGATATTAAATATATAGAAGACCATGTAGTTTTTTGGGATAAATTAAGTGATACTGAAAAACAGCTGTGTTTAAACAATTTTTCATTAATAAAGTACAATAAGGGAGAAAATCTTCACGGTGCAGGCAGGGAGTGCCTGGGCTTAATATTGGTTAAAAGCGGAGAGCTCAGGGTATATATTTTATCGGAGGAGGGAAGAGATGTCACCCTTTACCGGCTGAATGGGGGAGAATCATGTATTCTTTCTGCTTCCTGCATTTTAAACAATATAACATTTGATGTTTTAATAGATGCAGAGAAGGATACGGAAGCACTCTTGCTGAATGTGGGAACCTTCAGCAGGCTGTCTAAAGAAAATATCTATGTGGAAAACTATATGTATAAGAAATCTGCTGACAGATTTTCGGATGTAATGTGGGCAATGGAGCAGATTTTATTTATGAGTTTTGACAGTAGGCTTGCAATATTCCTACATGACGAAGTTGTTAAAACAAAGTCTGATACCATTAAACTCACCCATGAACAGGTTGCCAAATACATAGGCAGTGCCAGAGAAGTGGTGTCAAGGATGCTAAAAAGCTTTGAATCCCAGGGTATACTTAAACTTTCAAGGGGGACAATAGAAATAATCGACAAGGGTAAATTAAGAAAATTATTATAGCTGTGACAATTAATGGGGAAAATATGAACTACAGGACAAATCAAAAAAACGGGGATGAGCTTTCCATCCTGGGCTTTGGCTGCATGCGACTTCCAACTAAGGCGGGAATTATTGATGAGGCTAGGGCTGTTAAAATGATACGTGATTCAATTGAAAAGGGAGTTAATTATTTTGATACCGCCTATATTTATCATGCAGGTCAAAGCGAGTCTTTGCTGGGGAAGGCGCTTGAAGGCGGCTACCGCCGGCGTGTAAAAATTGCCACTAAGCTCCCGCCCTACATGGTAAAGAAACTGGATAATGCAAAGAAAATAATGCTCACCCAGCTTGAAAAGCTTCGTACCGGCTGCATTGACTATTATTTGCTCCATATGCTGACAGATAAGGCTGCATTTGATAAAATGACCGGCCTCGGCGTTATGGACTGGCTTGAAGAGCAGAAAGCTGAGGGAACCATAAAGAATATAGGCTTTTCTTTTCATGGGAGCAGACTGGATTTTGAACTTATTTTAAAAGCATATCCCTGGGATTTCTGCCAGATACAATATAATTATTTGGATGAAAACAATCAGGCAACGGTATCAGGACTTAAGTTTGCTCATTCTCTGGGGATTCCTGTGATTGTTATGGAGCCTTTGAGGGGAGGGAAATTAGTTAATAATCTGCCTAAAGATGTTTTAAAAACCTTTAAAGGCTTTCATCCTGAATGGACGCCTGCTGAATGGGGACTTAGGTGGGTTTGGAATCACAAGGAAGTAAATGTGCTTTTATCGGGAATGAGCCTGGAAGACCAGGTATATGAAAATATTAAAATTGCTTCAGATGCGGTTTCCGGTTCATTGTCTGAAGATGAGCTTAAAGTGTTTGATGAAGTTAAATCCATCATGAACGAAAGGATCAAGGTTCCCTGTACTGCCTGCGGCTACTGCATGCCCTGCCCCCATGGTGTTGATATACCGGGATGCTTTTCAAGCTATAATGACAAGTTTTTACTGGATGAAAAGATGCATTGGTGGAAGTATGCCCAGACTTTGGGAGCATTTTCAAAAAAACCTGCATTTGCGTCAAAATGTGTGGAATGCGGCAAGTGCGAGCTTCGCTGCCCCCAAAATATAGAAATAAGAAAAGAATTAAAGTCAGTTGCAAGGGTTATGGAAGGACCCTTGTTCAAGCCCATAGTGGGAACTGCAAGGAAAATACTAAAAATATGATTTTAAAAGGCGAAATTTATAGAAGGTGAAATTTTGACAGATAATAGACTGATTGATGATACAAGCACAGTAACAACAATGATAAAAATTTATTGTAATGGAAATCATGGGACCCTAAAGGGTGATTTATGTGATGAGTGCATTGAATTAGCACAGTATGCAGAACAAAGGGTCAAAAACTGCAGGTTTGGCGAGAAAAAACCGGTGTGCGGCAAGTGCACGGTGAATTGTTACAAAGCTCAAATGCGTGAAAAGATTAGGAATGTAATGAGATATTCAGGTCCAAGAATGATTCTTCATCCCCTTATGCTCTTCAATCACATCAAACATAAAATTATATATTAACGGTACATTGGGACAGCCTGAACTGCCCTGCTTTTTGAAATTAAATGGACATGGAAGGCACCATTTGAAACAAAATTAATCCGGATTTATTCGAACAAATGTTTGACATTTGTTTTTTTATGTTTTATAATTAATTATTACATGAAAAGGTTTAATTCAGGGACCTTCAGCCCGATGAATTTCGCTGCTTAAAATAACAATTAAGAAATCCGGTGGCAATATGGACGACAATTTATTTGAAAAACTAAGAATTTTGTCTGATGCGGCAAAATATGACGTATCATGTGTTTCAAGCGGAGTGGAAAGAAAAAACAGCACAGTGGGTGGAATAGGCAATGCTTCTGCGGCAGGAATTTGTCACGCCTGGTCCTCAGACGGCAGATGTATTTCTCTTCTTAAAATTCTTCTTACAAATGACTGTATTTATGACTGCAAATACTGTTTGAACAGGGTTACAAATCCAATCGAAAGGGCAGCCTTTACTCCTGAAGAAGTGGCGGAGCTTACTATTCAGTTTTACAGGAGAAATTATATTGAAGGATTGTTTTTAAGTTCTGCAGTGGAAAAAAGTCCTGACCACACCATGGAAAATATTTACAGAGTACTTGAGCTTTTAAGGTATAAGTATAATTTTTGGGGCTATGTCCATGTTAAGGTAATCCCCGGAGCAAATTCTCTTTTGGTTCAAAAAACAGGCATGCTGGCGGACAGGATGAGTGTAAATATCGAGTTTCCAACAAGGGAAAGTCTTAACATGCTGGCACCCCAGAAAAAGGCGGAGAATATCCTTCAACCCATGTCCCTTATACATAATGAAATTTCCCGTGCCATTGAAGACAAGAGCCATTTCAAAAACGCACAAAGATTTGTCCCCGGCGGCCAGTCAACACAAATGATAATCGGAGCCAGCCCTGACAGCGATAAAACTATTCTAACCTTATCCCAAAACCTATATGACAAGTACATGATGAAAAGAGTTTTTTTTTCTGCCTACATTCCGGTTGTGTCATCGCCCGGCCTGCCAGCCGTAAGCTCTATGCCCCCGCTTTTAAGGGAGCACAGACTCTACCAGGCAGACTGGCTCATGCGATTTTATTATTTTAACTCTTCTGAATTATTTACTGAAATTGAGCCAAACCTTGACTTGGAATTCGACCCGAAAATGATGTATGCACTTAGAAATATTGACAGGTTCCCCATAGAAATCAACAAGGCATCCTACGAAGACCTCCTACGAATACCGGGCCTGGGTGTAACAAGCGCCCAAAGAATAATAAGAGAAAGAAAGAATGCAGAATTATCTTATGATTCACTTAAAAAGATGAGGACTGTCCTTAAGAGGGCAAAATATTTTATAACTGTTAAAGGCAAATACTACGGCAATACGAAATTTGAACCGGAAGCAATAAAGGCTGAAATAAGAATGAAGGAAATTCAAAAGCAAATAAGTATTTTTGAAATTTAAGGATGATTGCAGGTTTATGGACTATTTATATGACGGAACATTTGAAGGATTGATGACATGCATCTACTATCATTATAAAAAACAAAAAGCTTCAGGCATATATTTGCTGACCAGCTATCAGCAGTCTCTTGTATACCGGTCTGAAATTGTGGAAACAGATATATCGATAGCTAAAAGAGTCAGCGATGCAATTAATGCTCAAATTTCCAGAGAAGCTTATATATATGTATATTACTCCTATCTTTCAAATGATAACAACAAGGAAAAGCTGATTCTGGATTTTTTAATATTCGCATTTAAATACGGCAGGAACACAATGAACTTTTATAGTCATGAAAAAGTTCTTCCCATCAATGAGATATACAAAAGAGTAGCAAGGGAAGAACACAGGGTCCTGGGCATACTAAGGTTTTCTGATATAGGAGGAATTTTGTATGCTAAATATTCTCCCGACAATGACATAAGTATTTTACTGGCTGACCACTTTGCTGACAGATATAAGTTTGAAAAGTTTATCATACATGATGAAAAAAGGAAAAAGGCTGTCGTTTATGCAGATAACAATTGGGAGATTAAAGAAAACATAAAAATTGATAATATTGAGTTTTCTTCAAATGAAGTAATGATACATGAATTGTGGAAGCAATATTTTACCGATTTGGCAATTAAGGAGAGGAAAAATATCAGCCTGCAGTTTCAATTCGTTCCTGCTAGATACAGAAAAAACATGACTGAATTCAAGATGCCCTTTATGACCTAACCCGATTATTAAATTACCTGCGGGCCCTATCTATGAAGGCTGATTAAAAAAGCAGACACCTTATTTGAAGTGCCTGCTTTAAGTTAATGTCATCAGGACATTTGAGCAGTCTCATTCAACAATCTTTAATTTGTAAACATTTGTGTCCAGTATGGTCTTCCGCTATTTACGTAGCCGACACCTATTCTGGTAAAGTGTGAGCCAAGTATATTTGCCCTGTGACCCGGTGAATTCATCCATGCCCTTACCACTTCTTCCGGTGTTCTTTGGCCTGCTGCAATATTTTCACCCCATGCGCTGTATCTTATTCCGTTTTGAGTAAGCATATCAGCGGCGCTTCCATAGTTTGGAGACTGGTGTGCAAAATAATTGTTGTCAGACATATCCTTTGATTTAATTCTTGCTACATTGGATATTGAAGAATCAAATGTAAGCGGTCCTAAGCCGTTTTTTTGTCTTTCTACATTTACAAGCTCAGCTACCCTTCTCTCATAATTTGATGAAGACGGAGCTTGTACTGCGGTTGTTCTGGTTTCATTTGCTGCTCTTTCATTTGAAGGAGCTTGTCTTGTCCGGGCTTCATAATTTACAGGAGCCTCTTGGCTGTATGTGTCTGCTTGAGCATAATTATCATAAAAGTATGAACTATAGTTACTAAACATATCATAAATATTAAAGTTTGAATAATACATTTGATCTGCAGCAAGTACAGATGTTGAAGAAAGTGCTATCATCAGTGCTAATGTTAATGCTAAAATTTTATTCTTCATGTGTTTCTCCTTTTTTACCCCTTTCGCTTCAGAGGAAGCGTGCAACTAATTTTTTGTTACCGACGAATTATAACACGGTACTCGCATCAATGAAACCCTCAATATTTTGTTTAATTGGCAAATGTAACAAATTTATTACACAATTATGAATCGAAAGTCATATATTACAGACTTATTACAAAATATTCACCAAATTATTTCTTAATTGGTAGATATTATGAATTGGTAATTGCATTTAGCGCCCTGGGTAAACCTCTGGCCAAGTTATTGACATATGACGAAAGTATAGTTATAATAGTTGAAATAACAGAGTATAATTGGGAAAGGAGGGAATTAGTATTGAAGATAATAAATAATAAAAACGTTATCTATAGCTTTAAACCTGAAATGAATTTCAGTGATAGAGTAAAACCTGGTGAAACCTTCAAAATAATGACCAATGATTGTTTTTTAGGTCAAATAAAAAGCGAAGATCAAGATTATTATGATATTGATAATTCTAAAATTAATCCTGCTACAGGGCCCATATTTGTCGAAGGAGCAACACCGGGAGATTTGCTTAAAATTAAAATATTGGGGATAGATATTTATTCTGAGGGAGTGGCTGTCATTGCACCAAATGAGGGTGTATTAGGAAACAAGGTTGATAAGCCATTAATTCGTATTATACCCATTGTAAACAATTGTTATAAGTTCGGAGACCTTTTAATACCTATTAAGCCGATGATTGGAGTAATTGGAGTAGCACCTTCTCATAAGCATGGAGAATATCCTACTGATATTCCCTGGAAACACGGAGGTAACATGGATACAAATGATATACGCGAGAATTCTACTATATACTTACCAGTGAGACAAAATGGCGGCCTATTAGCAGTCGGTGATTGTCACGCGGTTATGGGTGATGGCGAGGTAGGTGTCTCAGGATGTGAAATAGAGGCAGAAATAACTTTAGAAGTAGACTTAATTAAAAATAAAGAAATTACTTGGCCTCTAGTAGAAACTGGTAATGAAACCATGGTTGTAGCTTCAGGAGATACATTGGAGGAAAGTGTCTACAATGCCGTTGACGAGGCAACAAAACACTTACAAAGGGGTCTTGCAATATCGTGGGGAGATGCTTATATTCTTTCAAGCTTAGCAGTAGACCTTAGAATAAGTCAAGTTGTTAATCAAAAGAAAACGGTGCGTGCAGTTATTCCTAAATCATTGATAGAGACTGATTTGATAATTAATTCACTGTAGAATGAAAATATTCTAGAAATGAGTGATTTCAGAAACAGAATTAATAAAAAGAAAAAGTGATTTAAACAAAAAAGGACCAGAATACACAGAAATAAGATGGACAAGTTGATAAGAAGGTAATTTAAGAACTAACCTTCATCAATTGCATTTGAATAACTTTCAAAGTTTTTGAAAGTACATATAAATTATAAGGAGACCAAAGATGGAAAAAAAACTTTCACTTGGGAAAGCATTATTAGTAATAGGATTTTTATTAGTTTCTATTTTTGTTGGTGTTATATTTTGGGGGCTTGATCCACAAATACCTATTGTAATTACGACAGTATTTGCAATCATAATTGCAATGATAAACGGGGCGAAGTGGAGCGACTTGCAAGAATCTATAGTAAAGGCAATTAACAGTATTACCCCATCAATAGTATTTTTGCTTGTTATGGGTATAATGTTGGGAACTTGGCTTCATTCTGGTGTCGTACCTACCATAATCTTCTATGGATCAAGAATAATTTCTCCTAAGGTTTTCTTGCCAACAGCCTTTTTATTATGTTCAGCTACTTCTTTAACAACAGGGGATTCCTGGGGTACCGCAGGTACTATAGGTGTTGCATTATTAGGTATAGCACTTAGTTTTGGCATTCCGGCTCCGGTAATAGCAGGAGCAATTGTTTCCGGATCTTACTTTGGAGATAAGTTATCACCTATTTCTGATACTACTGTTCTGGCTTCTGGAACGAGTGGAGTAAATGTTTTTGTACATGTTAAATATATGCTTTATACTACAGTTCCCAGCATGATTATTGCTACAATAATTTATTTTTTTATAGGTTTGAAATATTCCGGAGACGTAAATATTGATCAAATCAATGTAATAAATGACCTTTTAAGTGAAACATTTACAATTACTCCAGTATTACTTTTAGTTCCGGTTGTTGTAGTGATAATGATTGCAAAAAAAGTAGATCCGATTCCAACTCTTATGGTAAGCGCAATTATTGCAGCAATCTTTTCAATAGTATTACAAGGTTCATCAATTAGTGAAGTTATTGAAGTAATGCATTATGGCGTAGAATTGGATACAGGTAATGAATTAATTGATGATTTGATAGTAGGCGGCGGATTAGACTATGTAATGTGGACAATATCATTAATTCTATGTGCAATGGCATTTGCCGGTGTGCTGGATGCTTCCGGAATTACAGAAGCAATTGTCAGAAAAATACTGTCTGTAGTACGTAGTACAGGCGACCTTATATTAGCTACAGTTGTTTCATCGATATTCGTAAATGCAGTTACCGCAGATCAGTATTTGGCAATAATATTCCCGGGTAGAATGTTTAAAGATGCATATAAGGATAAAAATCTTGACTTAAAAGTTTTGTCTAGAACACTTGAAGATGCTGGTACTCTCACATCTCCATTATTCCCTTGGAATACTTGCGGAGCCTTTATAGGCGGGGTGTTAGGGGTGAATGCATTTGCTTATTTGCCTTATGCTATACTCAACTGGTTAAATCCAATTATAGCAATTATTTACGGATACACAAACTTTAAAATAGCATACACTGATGAATCTTCTAAAGTGTCAGATGAAATTTAATATTTAGAAAAAAATTTTTAATTTACTAAAAAGATATACTTTTTTGAGTAGATGTAGTGAAGATAGTTATTTCTAATTTTTATTTACATTTCTGGTCTTTATTTATATTACT
>CAZAYQ010000056.1:0-10084 GCA_964489345.1 uncultured Clostridia bacterium
GCTTTGGGGAACTGGGATTTAACTGTCCTTTCAGCTTCCACCTCAATTGTTATGTTGCTTTCCAACCCTGTACCTATCAAGAGGTCTGTTGCTTCTGCAATTGTCAGTCCCAAAAGATTTGGAACTGTCACCATTTGTTTTTCAACATTGCCCAGTTCTTCTTCTGTATAAACCGGCTCCACATCGTAATATTTAAGTGTGTTTTCCAACAAATCAGCAGCAACGGGGCCTGCAACAATGGACCCGTAATAACCTATGCTTCCGTCGGGCTCATCGACCATAACAAGTGCCACTGCCCTTGGATTATCTACGGGAGCTACTCCGATAAATGAAGATATAAACTTGCCTTCAGCATATCTGCCGTCTATAACCTTTTGTGCCGTTCCTGATTTTCCGCCTATTCTGTATCCCGGCCTGTAAGCCTGCTTAGTTCCTGATTCTGCAGATTCCTTCATTATTTGAAGCATAATATTTGATGTTTCTTTAGAAATTACTTTTCTTCTTACTTCCGTATCGAAATTTTTAATTATATTTCCGTCTTCGTCAATGAGCTGTTTTACAATTCGCGGCACCATTAAATTGCCGCCGTTTGAAATTGCAGAAACAGCATTTACCAATTGTATTGGAGTTATGGCAACACCATGGCCGAAAGCCTGGGTTACAACATCCACATCCTTCATAAATTCAGGTTTTTTTACAATGCCCATCGCCTCACCATTGAGCATAATGCCTGATTGTTCTTCAAAGCCGAAGGACCTTAAATATTTATAAAATGCTTCTTTTCCTATATCAAGGCCTATTTGTGCAAGGGCATCATTGCATGAGTTTTGTATTGCCTCCGACAGGGTCTGCTGGCCGTGAGGTCTGTAGTATCTCCAGCACTTTATGTTATGACTTGTAATTTGTCTTACATAGCCGTCGCAAAAGTATGTAGAATTAAGTGTTGCAGCATTTTCTTCAAGGGCAGTTGCTGTTGTTATAAGCTTAAATGTTGAGCCGGGCTCATATACATCATTGACTGCAGGATTTCTCCACATGTCAAACCATGCATTTTGCAGGTCTTCATTTGATAAGGTCTCCCACCGGGCCTGGATGTTTGCATCTACGGGGATTTTAGGGTTATTGGGATCATAGTCGGGCTTTGATGTCATTGCCAGTATATCACCTGTATTGGGGTCCATCACTATGATTGTTGCCCGTATTGCATTGTAATCAGCCATTACCTTTTCAGCTGCTGATTCAGCATAATGCTGTATTACCTCATCCATGGTAAGTACAACCCCCGAGCCGTCCTGAGATTCATAGTATTCATTGTATCCAAAGGGCAGCTCCCTACCGTAGGCATCAGTATTTACAACAGTTCTTCCGGGTATTCCTGTCAGATAATCATTATAGGTAGCTTCAACACCATATAAGCCGTCCTGGTCTACATTTGTAAAACCCAATACATAAGGTGCAAAATTCCCGTAAGGATATATTCTTTTATTGTCTTCGATTATACTTATACCGCTTAATTCCTGCTCTCTAATTTTTTGTGCCTGGTCATCATTTATCCACTTCTTGACAACCACATAGTTGTAGTTGGAAGTTATTTTGTTAAAAACTTCTTCATAATCCATTTCTAAAATTCCCGATAAAATCTCTGCAATTTCTTCCGGCGTCTTGGTATTCAAGGGTATTTTTTCCGCTTGCGTCTCTTCTGTAAACATAGCTCGGTTAAGCTTTTTTAAAATTGCAGTCAAAAGACTGTCGTCTTCACTTTCTGTATTATCAACAGCAGGTTTTACACTTTTCATCACATCTGCGGGAAAACATGTAACAGTATTGGAATTTATGCTTACCGCCAGTTTTTTACCTTTGGCATCATAAATTGTTCCCCTTTTGGCATTTATGGTAATATCCCTGGACCAGTTTTCCATTGCTTGTTTTCTGTATTCTTCACCTTTTATCAGCTGTATGTAACCAAGCCTTACAAGCAAAGCTATGGTAACTAAAAAAAAGCATACTAAAAAAAACAACATCCTTCTTTTATTCTGAAGGTTAGTAGTGCTTTTTGCACGCTTCTTCATATGGCAATCCCCCTTACCTGATGAAACTTCTTACCTTGTCAATCAATCCTACTAACAGATTTTCATCCTTTGCCATTATATTATCTTCTTCGCTTGTATCAGGACCATATGTAAAGTCTACAAATACTGTCTGCTTCCTTGTAGGATAATTCATGCCTAAATATACTTTAGCCATTTCCTCAATGCTGTTAGTGTTTTTAATACTCTCCAAAGATATATTATACTGGTCGATTTCATTGTTGAGATTTGTTATTTCAATAGCAAGATTATTCAGCTCCATTTGTTTGTCAGTGATTACGGCATAATTATAAACTATAAATATTCCTAATATAAATGTAATTGCAATCATGGCTGAATTTTTCAAACTCTCTATAAAAGTATTATTTTTCTTTTTTGCTTTTATTGGTTTTTTTTGAGAATATTCTTTTTCAATTCCATGCTCATGTAACTCGACAGCTTCTTTTCTTAATGCCGACATTTTTTACACCCTCTCACCTATTCTTAATTTTGCGCTGTGTGATCTTCTGTTTTCTGCTAATTCTTCTTCTGAAGGTCTTATTGGTTTTTTGCTTATTATTTTGAGCTTCCTTCTGTGGTCGCACATACATTTTGGAAATTCAGGAGGACAAATGCAATCCTTGTTTAATTCTGCAAATGTATTTTTTATAATTCTGTCCTCAAGGGAATGAAATGTTATTACACAGATTCTCCCCTTTTTATTCAGCCTTTCAACTGCGGACTTAATTGTATTTTCAAGTATTTCCAGCTCCCTGTTCACTTCAATTCTTATTGCTTGAAACGACTTTTTTGCCGGATGGGACCCTTCCTGCCTGACCTGCTTCGGTATAGCCTTTTTAATAATAGATACAAGCTGTCCCGTTGTTTCTATGAATTCCTGTTCTCTTTCCTGAACTATAAATTTTGCAATTCTTGCAGCCCATTTTTCTTCGCCGTAATCCCAAAGAATTCTGGACAGCTCATTTTCCTCATATCCGTTTACTATGTGTCTTGCCGTTGTTGTCTGATTTTTATCCATCCTCATGTCAAGGGGCATGTCGTAATTGTAAGAAAATCCCCTCTCCGGTATGTCCAGCTGAAATGATGAGACGCCAAGATCAAATATTATACCGTCGATTTTTTGTATGTTCACTTGGTCTAAAATTTCGCCTATATTGCTGAAATTATTTTTTACAGCCGTGAAATTTTTATATGCGGATAATTTTTCTTCCGCCCTTTCTATAGCATAGTCATCCTGGTCAATTCCTATGACTTTGCCCTTAACCGCTCTTTTTAATATTTCCTCCGTATGGCCTCCCCCGCCAAGAGTACAATCAACATAAATACCGTCTTCCTTTATATTCAGACCATCTATAGATTCGTCAAGCAAAACCGGTTTATGCACATATACCATGATGATTTCCTCCTTATAAGCCTATACCCAATTCCGACATTTTCTCTGCAATGCTGTCAAAATCGAATACTTCATTGTTGGAGTAATCATCCCAAGAGTTCTTATTCCAAATTTCGATTCTGTCTATAACACCTATAATTGCAGCATCTGTATTTAATTCGCTGAAACTTCTCAGCTGAGGCGGTATCAATATTCTTCCCTGTTTATCGAAAGAACATTCAGAAAAACCTGAAACAAATCGTCTTAAGAAAAATCTCTCTTCTTTGTTAAAGGTTGATAAGTTTTTAAGTTTACCCACGAATTCTGCCCATGTTTCAACAGGATAAACGAACAAACATTTATCCAGGCCTTTACCTATATAAAAACTTTCACCTAATTCATTTCTAAATTTTGAAGGAATAATAACCCTTCCTTTTTCATCAAATGAATGTATGTATTCACCAGTAAACATTTTCTACCACCTACTGGGTGCATTATACCACATAGTGGGTATAAAATGCCACAACTATTTTAAAAAAATGCAAAAAATATTAAAACACCCTTTGCTTTGACAAAGGGTGTTGATTTTTAGGGCATTTATTCAGATTTTCTTTTTACATATATGAGGAGGGCTGCCCCGATTAATATTGATGCAAGGCTTATGATCTGGGCAACCCTCATCCCTGCAAACATCAGGCTGTCTGTTCTTAAGCCTTCAATAAGAAATCTTCCTGCTGAATATAAAATTAAGTACAAGCCTAATATTTGACCATGACTTGCCTTTTTATGTTTTCTAAACCATACTAAGAATATAAATATTAAAATATTCATAATAGACTCATAGAGGAATGTGGGGTGAACTTTCCGGCCGTCCACCAATATTCCCCAAGGCAGGTCAGTGGGGCCGCCATGGGCTTCCTGATTTATAAAATTCCCCCACCTCCCTATTGATTGGCCTAATGCAAGGCTGGGCATAACCAGGTCAAGAAGCTCCAAAACATTAATTCTTCTTTTTTTGCAAAACAATATTCCTGTTATTACACCTGCAATAATTCCACCGTGAATTGCCAGCCCGCCGTTTCTTATATTGATAATCTGAGATAAGTTTTGCCTGTAATAATCCCATGAAAATATAACATAGTATATTCTGGCTCCGACTATTCCTGCAGGTATGGCATATAACAGGAAATCTATCAAATCATCTTCTTTGAAGCCTGTTCTTTCAGCTTCCTTTAATGCTACAAAAATTCCTGCCAGTACTCCTGCAGATATCAATACTCCATACCACATAACATCTATTCCAAATATAGTAAAAGCAACCGGATTCATCTTTTCTCCTTAAAAACTAAATTTTGGGGACGGTTCTTTCCGTTCATGACAGTACCCCCGTCCCCTTGTCATTGACGCAGGACTGCGTTAAATTTCTTTCCAAGTACCTGAAGGATTCTTTCGTGAATTTTTTCCACTTCTTTTTCTTTCATTGTACGTTCCTTGTTTCTGTAAATAACAGAGAAAGCAGTACTTTTATATCCTTCTCTAATATGTTCACCTTTATACACATCAAACAAGACAACACTTTCAATTAAATATGGATTTACCTTTTTAATTTCTTCTTCCATATGGCCGGCAAGAACATCGTCTTTGACAATAACTGCTATATCTCTTGCCATTGAAGGATATTTGGGCAGAGCTTCATATTTCCAGTCTGTATTTTTATGCAGAAGGATTTTTTCAAGGTCAATTTCTGCTAAATACACCCTGTGGTCAAGACCGTAATTGTCTGCAACCCTTGGAGATGCTTCCCCGAAAATACCTATAGGATCATCGCCAACTAAGATTGCAGCAGTCCTGCCCGAATGGTATGAGGGATTGTCAGTTACATATTTAAGGTCTGCCTTTATTCCGAATCTTTTAAGCATTGCAAATATAATTCCTTTTAAGTCAAAGAAATCAAAGCTGCCATACATTCCGATGCAAAGCTTCAGCTCTTCATGAGGTTCTTTGGTAACAGGCTGGTCGAGGGGTATAAAAATGCTTCCAACTTCATATAGTTTTGCACTTTCTACCTGGCGGTTGGAATTTCTCTCTATAACTTCCAGCATATTTGGCAGAAGGGTTGTTCTCATAGATGAAAAATCTTCCCCCAGGGGGTTCAATATTCTTACATCTTTTCTCAAAGGGCTGTCTTCTTTTGCACATATGCTGTCATATGCTTTCGGGCTTATGAATGAATAGCTTGTAATTTCATATAATCCCATACCCTTAAGCAAGGATTTAATCTCGTCCTCCACCATTCGGAGGTCGGATTTTCTTCCTACCCTTGTGCTCCCCCGTAAGGGTTTGGATTCTATATTTTCAAAACCGTAAAGTCTCCCGACTTCTTCTATCAAATCAGCTTCCTGCTCAATATCTGTTCTGAAATATGGAATCATGGATGTTATCTTTTCTCCGTCGTATACTGATTCAATTTCCAGTGTATTAAGAAAATTCAGCATATCGGCTACAGGTATTTCAACCCCTAAAAGCGCATTCGACCGGTGGGGTCTCAAGCTTACCACAGGCGGCTCATAGCCGCTTTTCCCTGCTTCAAGAAAACCGCCTACAACTGTTCCCGCACCAATAATTTCAATAAGCTGGCATACTCTGTTGCTGGCAATTTCGCACATTACATAGCCCATGGGCTTTTCGTTACGTGCAGAAGCTTCCGACCGAAGTCCAAGTTTTTTGGATGTTTCTCTTATGGATTTAGGATTGAAGTTTGCAGTTTCCAATGCCATTATTTTGGTAGAGCCGCTGATTTCAGAATAATATCCGCCCATCACTCCTGCTATGCAGGCAGGTTTTTCTGCATCTGCAATTACAAGCATACTCTTATCCAAAGCCCTTTCGCTTTGGTCAATTGTAACAATTTTTTCATTTTCTTTTGCTCTTCTTGCAATAAGTTTTCTACCTTCCAGTTTTTCCAGATCATAGGCATGGATAGGCTGGCCCAGCTCAAGCATTACGAAGTTGGTTACATCCACTATGTTATTGATGGGTCTCATCCCTGCATCCATGAGGATTCTCTGCATCCATATTGGTGACGGTCCTATTTTAATATCTTTGACTACCCTTGCATAAAATCTTGGGCACAGGTCTTCATCTTCGATTTCAACCCCGCTTAGATAATCTTTAATATTTCCCTCTTCGCTTTTAATCTCGATTTCAGGGAATTTAAATTTCGTTCCCAAGGTGGCTGCAGTTTCTCTTGCCATTCCCACAATATTAAGGCAGTCCGGCCTGTTGAATGTAACTTCAACTTCCAGGGCGCTCCCGTCAAGCTCAAGAATTTCCTTTATATCCTTACCTATGGGGGTGTCAGGCGGCAGTATGATTATTCCGTCTCTTGATTCCTTTGGTATAACCTTATCTTCAAATAACAATTCTTCATAGGAAACCATCATGCCGTAGGATGCAAGGCCTCTGAAATTGGTTTTTCCGATTTTTAAGCCGTTAGGCAGTTCAGCTCCCTCCAGGGCTACAGGCACAACGTCGCCCTTCTTGATATTCTTGGCCCCGGTAATAATCTGCAAAGGCTCTCCTTGATTTATGTCTATGGGTACAACAACTAATTTGTCAGCATTGGGATGCTCTTTAATTTCCAGTATCTTCCCTGTAATTACGCCCTTTACTTCCTTGTTATAATCAATTACCGCATCCACATGGGATCCTGACAGTGTTAATTTATCTGACAATGTTTTATCGTCAACATCTATGTCAACATATTTCTTCATCCATTTAATAGGTACTAACATTTACATCCCTCCTAAAATTGTTTTAAGAATCTAACATCATTTTCAAATAAGAGCCTGATGTTGGGGATTCCGTATTTAACCATTGCAACCCTGTCAATTCCCATACCAAATGCATATCCGGAATAAATTTCAGGGTCTATGCTGCAGTTTCTGAGAACATTGGGATGAATCATTCCACAGCCCAAAAGCTCCATGCTCCACCCTGTTCCGCTGCAGGTCGGACATCCCTTGCCATTGCATAAGTGACAGGATACGTCAACTTCTGCGCTTGGCTCCGTAAAGGGGAAGTTGTGGGGTCTAAAACGGGTTTTCACGCTGCTTCCGAATAATTCTCTGACGAACTGGTCAATTGAGTCCTTAAGATTTGCCATTGTAACACCCTTGTCAACAACCAAACATTCCATTTGATGAAACATAGGGGAATGTGTATCATCTACGTCGTCAAAACGAAATGTTCTTCCCGTGGAGACCATACGTATGGGAAGTTTCCCTTCTTTTACAGCTTCCTTCATAGTCCGTATCTGCATAGGTGATGTATGGGTTCTAAGTACTAAGTCCTCAGAAATATAAAAGGTGTCCGACCAGTCCCTTGACGGATGGTCGTAGGGTGAGTTTAAATCATCAAAGTTGTTTTTAACTGTTTCGATTTCCGGTCCGCCGATTACATCATATCCCATCCGCATAAAGACACTTTCCAATTCCTCTTTAACCTTCATCAAGGGATGTCTTCTTCCTATTTCAGGATGTCTCCCAGGCATTGTAATGTCTAATGTTTCTGTTTTAAGTCTTTTTTCTGATTCTCTTTCATGTACCGTATCTTTGGCTGCTTGTATTGCTTCTTCTATGACAGCCCTTACTTCATTTGCCAGTTTACCCATTTCCGGCCTGTCTTCCTCTGACAGTGAGCCCATGGAACGTAAAATTGCAGTCAATTCACCCTTTTTACCTAAATACTGTATACGTACTTTCTCAATATCAGCATTGTCAATACACTCATTTAAGAGGTTCAATACTTGAGTTTTTAATTTTAATAATTGGTCTTTCATCATTTCCCTTCTTTCATATATATTTCTTGAATAATATTAATATATTTAGTCAAGTTACTTTTTCGTAATTTTACATTCGCAGGCTCCATCACCAATTTGCCTGTTTGGGGACATTCCTCCCGCTAACAGAGACTTTCCCTGTACAAGGAGGTGTGTCCCCATACCTATGATGTCGAAGAAATTGGATTAGGTCATAAAGGGCTATAGCAGGCTCCATCACCAATATGTTCACTCCTTTCAGTCGTGCAAATTGGGATTGCGCTGCATAAGTCCTACCGCTATTTTTCAGAAAAAAGACTCTGAAAAATAGGGTTAGGGCTATAAAAAAGACTCCCCCTCATAAGAGGCGAAGTCCGCGGTACCACTCTTTTTCACTTTTGAATAACAATTTTGACTGTTTCAAAAGTCTTGTTTATATAACGGTTTTCCCGTGCAAAACTACTTATTTTCATCTTGCAGGCTCCAAAGCGAAACTTCGGTATAAATGCCCAAAACCACTTGCAGCCCCTGGTGGTTTTTCTCTAAAAAGCATCTGCTTATACTTACTACTCTTTATCACAGCCAAATATTATTTAATTATCCTTGTATCTAGGGACCTTCCCCCTGCCGCAGAGACTATCCCTATAGTAGGGGTGTGTCCTCTTCCTTTTAAGAACTGTGTCCCCACACTGCCAAATTATACTATATAGAAAAATTTATTTCAACAACTTTTTTCTAATTTCGTATATACTTATGCCTGCTGCCACTGATGCATTAAGGGATTCTGCCTTTCCTGACATTTTTATTGTTAAGGCAATATCCGAATTGTCAATAATCAGGTCTGATACACCCTGGGCTTCATTTCCTATCACCAGGCAAATTTTATTTTTATTTTTCATGATGTCAAAAGTATATTCAGAATCAACCACTGTTGACACTATGTAAAAGCCCCTATCCTTCAAAATGCTCAGCATTTCTAAATCATCTTCAGAATGCATGAAGGGAAGTCTAAAAATGGCACCTGCAGAAGCACGGACAAGCTTTGGATTGTAAATATCCGCACATCCCTTGTTTATCAATAAGGCGGCCGGTCCGAAGGCATCAGCTGTCCTTATAATAGTTCCCAAATTGCCCGGGTCTTGAATCCTGTCACACATTATAATGAAGTTGAAATTCTCAATTATATCAATTTGAGATGCAGTGTTTTTGCTTACTACTGCTATAACTCCCTGTGCATTTACCGTATGGGCTGCTCTGTCAAAAGTTTCAGCTGTACAAACAAATGACTTGTTTTTATCCATGGACGAAATAAACTTTTGCACTTCATTTTTATTGAGTGCTTCTTGACTAACAAGCAAAAATTTGATATCTGCCTCTTCATTGACAGCCTCTTGAACAAATTTTATTCCCTCTACAACAAAAGCATTTTCTTCATCACGGAATTTCTTTAAGTTCAGATTTCTTACATATTTAATTTTGCTGTTTTCTTTGCTGGTGATAATATCCATGAATACTCCAAGGGGACACTCCGCTTTGCTGTGTCCCCATAATTTCAATTTGCCCTTACCTGCTCAACTAAGCTTGTGAATCCTGCAGGATCGTGAATAGCCATTTCTGAAAGCATTTTTCTGTTTATATCAATATTGTTTACTTTCAAAAGATTTATGAATTTGCTGTAAGACAATCCGTTTTGTCTTGCTGCTGCATTTATTCTTGCAATCCATAACTGTCTGAATTCTCTTTTTCTTAATTTTCTTCCTACATAAGCATATGAAAGTGACTTCATAACTGCTTGATTTGCTGTTT
>CAZAYQ010000057.1:0-1623 GCA_964489345.1 uncultured Clostridia bacterium
AATATGCTTGCCTGCTCCCGTATATTCGGTTTCCTGAACAACTATCATCTGATCCCGGTCTAATTCCTGCGCCAAGGCAAATGCAGCAGTAAGGGCAGTATTTCCTGCAGGACCCTTTTCAAGTCCTTCAATAGATGCCAAAGCTTCTGTTATATAGAAAACTTCTCCCTGATGAACTGTCAAATATCTTTCAATATATCTTAATGGTCTTGCTGCTGAGCGGGGAACATCTGAACGGTCAGGCCAGGTTGAGAATGGCATTCCGAATCCTGTATGTCCTGTTGTAAATGACTTTTTGTTAAACTGTGTGTCTGCTGCCATGTGAAGTCCGGATAAATCAACACTGGCTGCAACTATTTTAGATTGTGCTCCTGCTTTTCTAAGTCCTCTTGCAGTTCCTGTAAGATTTCCGCCCCCTGCATTTGTTGCTATAACAACATCAGGATCCTTGCCGAATTTTTCTCTAAACTGCATTGCAATCTCATAACCCAATGTTTCCACACCTGCAACTGCATATGGGGTATAAAGAGAAGCATTGAAGTATCCTGTCTCTTCCAGGATTGAAAGGAATATGTAGAATAATTCAGGACCTACTGACAATTGAAGAACTTCAGCTCCCAATGCTTCACATTTCCTTGCCTTTTCAACTATTTCAGGCTGACCTACTCCTCTTGAGTCATAGCATTCCTGAACAACGATACATTTCAAGCCATACATTGCTGCCTGTGATGCAACTGCTGCGCCGTAGTTTCCGCTTGTTGCCGTAACAACGCCTTTGTAGCCGAGCTTTTTAGCCTGATATACTGCTGTAGATGCTCTTCTTGCTTTAAAACTTCCCGATGCATTTGCTGCTTCGTCCTTAATAAATATCCTGGCTCCTTTTCCTTCAGGAGCAATTTTTCTTGCCAAAGCAGTTAAATTTCTGAGTTCTATTATAGGAGTATTGCCCACTCCATGTTCAGACTGAATTTTTTGGATTTCATCAATTGTAAATCCTGCCTCTTTCATCATTCTTTCATAATCAAAAGCAATTGAGCCGCTTTCAAATTGTGAAAAGTCAAGACCTGCCGAATTTTTCATTATTTCCGGTCTTCTTGCCATTACTCCTGCATAAGTCATATCTTTACTCATTATCAGCACCTCCAAATAAAATTTCTTTTACTTGATCGCTTATTGTCAACAATTCAGGAACAAATTTTCCGAAATCATGCTTGTAATAAGGATTTGCTTCCAACAAGGTACCCTTTTCAATTCTTTTGGTTCTTGTTAAAACTGTTACTTCATCCCCAATATTTGCATCTTCCTGCAAAAATCCTTTAGTCCATAACTCCAAAGGAACCTTTTTTGTATCATCAGGAACTTGGGGAGCTCTTTCTGACGGCTCTAAAACATTTCTGTGTATTAAAACCCATTCACCTTTTTTAACCATTATTACACTCCTTAAATTTTTTTATTATCTCCGCAGCCTCGTTCACCAATTTATTTGCTCCCTTTGGTCGCATAAATTGGGAACTCGTTGCGAAAGACCTACCATCAATTTCTTTCTCCCTATCGGTCGAAGAAATTGGGTTAGGGCATCAGCTTTCCATTTGTCGTGATAGGAATATGCATGCCGTCTTAATT
>CAZAYQ010000057.1:1633-9980 GCA_964489345.1 uncultured Clostridia bacterium
CTCTATCTAACTATTTTGCATTCCGGGTCTATCAGATCTCTCATGTCTCCCATTATTGCCCTTGGTGCCGGTATAGTAAGCATTGTATGCAAGCCCGGTTTAGCATTGATAATCATCGGTATAGTGTTTACGCACATGGCAATAGTACCGATTCCTCCCGGAACTTCAGGAGAGTTAACCAAATTAACATTTGGAGTTCCCTTGATTATTACATAGTCTCCTGTATTAATGCCAACTTGTTCAGGCTCAATCTGCTGCGGGTGGTCCATTTCAATTTTTAATTCTCCGTCAATATATCCGTATCCTTTCATTGCACAGCCTGCAACATCCCCGGCTTTTGCAAAGCCGTGAGGAGACTTTCTGTCTACGTCTGTTACTATTGGGTCCATTGAAGTAGTTACTTTTTCAACTTTCCAGCCTATGGCTTCAGCAATCATACCTATTGATTCATGGAATCCGACGTGTCCTGATAGGGTGCCTGTTTCAACACCATTTTTGAATTCATCAACTGTGATGCCTATACCCTGTTCATGCATAACTGCAGGACCAAAGGGTGATAAGCTGTTAACCCTTCTTGCGGTAATGTGGTCAACTGTTTCGCAGCATCCTGTCATTACAACAACCAGATAATCCATGATTAATCCCGGGTTAATACCTGTTCCAATAATTGAAACACCGTTAGCCTTGGCTATTTCATCCAGTTGTTTGGCAAGTTCAGGGCTCTGAGCCTGAGGGAAGGACATTTCTTCTGCACTTGATACTACGTTTACCTTTCTTTCCAAACAGAATTTCAGTCTGTCAAAGGCTGTTTTTGTAAATGAATCTGTGCAGCATAAAACTACATCAGCTGCCTTTTCCTTAATTACATCTTCAGGAGTTCCAACCAGTACTTCTGGTCTGTCTCCTCTCTCAACTCCAATAATTTCATACATGCTTTTATTTAGTTTAGCACCTCTTCCGACAGCACCAACTATATCAACGCCTTTTTTGTTTAAAAGCATCCTTGCCATGCCGCTTCCCATGGCTCCAAGTCCCCAAATAATTACCTTTACATTTTGCATTTGTTAATCCTCCTAATAATTTTCTACTCGCTTATATATTAAGCAATTATTATGCCAATATTATCAAATGAATATTCCCAACTGGTTTTTTATAGTAAAACATTAGAATTTCAACCCTTATATTATTTTCCTGCAATAACTGTAATTTATTCTAATTAAAAGCATCAAATACAGGTCTAACGTTTTCACAAAAAACATAAAAAAAGCAAATATATTTGCATCTGGGTGCAAAATAATTTGCTTTTTATAAAACAATATTATATTTCCTGATTTTATGCTGGAGGGTTTGACGCTTAATTTTTAGTGCACTTGCTGCCTTTGTAATGTTATTGCCGTTATCGGAAAGTGCTTTCTCTAAAATGTTTTTTTCTATATCGCTTAAATACCTGTCTATGCCTAAATCTTCTATTATTTCATAATTATTAATTTTATGCTCTATTGAAGGCAGTATAGAAAAGTGGCTTATATCCAAAGTATTTTCATTATCTTCACACATGCTTACAGCTGACATAATCATATTTTCAAGCTCTCTTGCATTACCGGGATAATCATATGATAAGAGGTAACTATACACTTCATCTGAAAATCCTGTCACTTGTTTGTTGAATCTTACATTATGCTTGTCCACAAACATTTTAGCCAGCAGGATAATATCATCGATCCTGTCCCTTAAAGGAGGCACATCCAATGGAATTACATTAAGCCTGTAATACAAGTCCTTCCTGAGCTTACCTTCTATTAGAATTTTTTCGGGAGGCTCATTACAAGTAGTAATAATTCTTACATCAATGGGTATATCATTTGACCCCCCTACCCGTCTTATGTAATTTTCCTGAAGGACCCTTAAAAGCTTAGGCTGCAGCTCATAAGGCATTGAATTTATTTCATCCAAAAGAAGAGTCCCTCCATTTGCCTGTTCAAATAAGCCGGCACGGTCAACTGCTCCGGTGAAACCTCCCTTTGATGTACCAAACAACAATCCTTCCAGCAGTGATTCAGGAAGAGCAGCACAATTTTGAGCCTTAAAAGGTTTGTCCTTTCTTGCACTTGCGTAATGTATGCTCTGGGCAATCAACTCCTTGCCTGTTCCTGTTTCACCGTAAATAAATACCGAGGCAGTATTTTTGGAAGATTTTTTTGCTCTGTCAATAACATTCAAAAAATTTTCACTTCGCCCTACAATATTGTCAAAGTTATATTTCTTTACTTTCTTGTGCTTTACCTTTTCGGGTTTTTCTATTTCATCATGAAGCTTTAATATTGTATTGGACATCTGCTCAATATCAGTTATGTTCTTAGCAACTTCAACGGCGGCTACCACCTCATTATCCAGAATTACCGGAATTGTTGTATTAATAGTGGAAATTTCCTTTCCGTCCTTATTCAAATATGTTTGTTTTAAATTTTTTGTCACGGTTTTGGAATTTAAGGCCTTGAGAAGAGTACTGTTTTCCTTGTTCAATCCTTTAAAAACCTCTGTGAAGGGCTTCTTCATAACATCACGTGAATCCATCTTTTCCAAAGCAGACATGGATTCATTGTAAATGATGGTATTGCCATGCTTATCAAGCACATGGACACCCTCATCCACCAGCTGCAAAATTTTTTGCATCAACAGCAAATATTCCCTTGCTTTCATTGCACCCTCCACAGTTTTATTTATTTAATTTTATCATAATAATTCAATTTTTGCAATTTCTTTCTATGGCTTCTCGCAGTTAGGGGTTAGGGGTTCTCGGGGTTAGGGCTTCTTGTTTCCCTGTTTTCTTCTTTCAATTTCCGTCAGATACCTTTTTCTTAGTCTTATGGCATCCGGTGTTATTTCAACCAGCTCATCATCATTTATAAATTCAAGAGCTGCCTCCAAAGTCATTATTTTAGGAGGTGATAATTTTATGGCATCATCAGCAGCTGATGAGCGGATATTGGATTGTTTTTTTAACTTGCAGGGATTTACGGTAATATCTTCTCCCCGGGAATTCATACCGATAATCATCCCTTCATATACTTTTTCACCGGGGTTAATGAACAGAATTCCCCTGCTTTCCAGGTTATTCAATGAATATGCAATTGCCTCCCCCTGGTCATTGGATATTAAAACACCATTGGTCCTTTGGGGTATTTCGCCTTTATATTTTTCATAATGGTCAAATATTCTTACTATTGTTCCCTCGCCTCTGGAATCATTTATCAGTTCCGTCCGGTAACCCAAGAGTCCTCTGGTTGGAACCATGTACTCAATTTTTACATAATTACCGTCAGGCATCATGGAAACCATCATTCCCTTCCTTAAATTAAGCTTTGATATTACAGACCCTGAATATATTTCCGGAACATTTACAAGAACTCTTTCAACCGGCTCCATAGTTACCCCGTCTATCTTCTTAAGAATTACTTCGGGTCTTGATACGGAAACCTCATAGCCTTCCCTCCTCATATTCTCTAAGAGAATAGACAAGTGAAGTTCTCCCCTTCCTGATACTTTATAACCGTCTAGTGCCCCTTCCAATGCTTCAACTCTAAGCCCTACATTAACTTCAAGCTCCTTTTCAAGCCTTGACTTTAAATGTCTTGTGGTGACATATTTTCCTGACAAGCCCGCAAATGGCGATGTATTGATTAAAAAATTCATGGACATTGTAGGCTCTTCAATTTTTATGGTTTCCATAGGAATAACCTTGTTTTCGCTGCAAATTGTGTCCCCTATGGATATGTTGGAAATCCCCGAAACTACCACTATATCGCCGCTGTATGCTTCACTTGCCAAGGTCCGTTTTAAACCTTCATATATAAAAATATTTGATATTCTTTGCTTCTCAATAGTGCCGTCATGCTTTGCCACAGAAACCGTCTGCCCTTCCCTTATTGTTCCTGCAGTAATCCTTCCTATGCCAAGCCTGCCTATATAATCATCATAGGCAAGAGTTGATACCTGCATCTGCAAATTTTCTTTGTCTCTGTCGGGATAAGGCTGAACATGTTTAATAATTGTATCAAACAAGGGTATTATATTATCACTTTCCTCATCTAATTCATACTGAACCCTTCCCTTCTTTGCAATGCCGTATAGGATTGGGAAGTCCAGTTGTTCATCATTTGCATTTAATTCTACGAATAAATCAAAGACCATATCAACAACTTCTTCTGCCCTGTGATTTTTCTTGTCTATTTTATTTATTAACAAAATAGGTTTAAGCCCTATTTCAAGAGATTTATGCAGGACAAAACGAGTCTGGGGCATAGGTCCTTCAATGGAATCTACCAATAAAATAACTGTATCCACAGTCTTCATAATTCTTTCAACTTCAGATGAAAAGTCAGCATGCCCGGGCGTGTCAACTATATTAATTTTTATATCATTATGCATCACTGAACAGTTTTTGGAATATATGGTTATTCCTCTTTCCCTCTCCAAGTCATTGGAATCCATTATCTGCTCGGTTACTGCCTGGTTTTCCCTGAAAACACCGCTCTGCTGCAGAAATGCATCTACCAATGTGGATTTTCCTGCATCAACGTGGGCGATTACCGCTATATTTATAATTTTCTTCTTCATAACAACCTTCCATTTTTATTCCTTTAATGCTTACCCTTAAAGACTCACCCTCCATTAGAGATGTGTCCTCCGCCATTCTGTTTCCACCGCTTAGTTTATTCTTTTTACAGGCATAATGCAAGTTTTTTTATTTACACCGGAAGGTTTTTTTGTCCTGAGAAGGCATTTAAAAAGGGAACTTTCGTCCCCTATTTCTGTTCGGTCCTATCTTGGTAAGAATCCAACCTTCTTTTGAACCTTTCTCAAGGTTTTGCTGGCTGCAGCTTCTGCCTTCCGGGCGCCTTTTTTGTATATCTCTTCAAGATAATCCTTATTTTTCAATAAGTAATCTATTCTCTCCTGTATAGGTTTCAACTCTTCAACAACAAGCTCTGCCACATCTTCTTTTAACAGGGCATAACCCCTGCCTTCATAATTCAATGCTGCAGTTTCAGGCTTTATATTAGTGAGTTTTGAGTAAATATTAATTAAGTTTTTTATTCCCGGCTGTTCATCCGTGTAGTTTACCACACCTATGGAATCAGTGACCGACCGTTTGAATTTTTTCCTGATAACATCAGCTTTATCGGTCAGCAGCACATATGCATTGTCATTTGAGTCTGATTTTGACATTTTACTTTCAGGCTCCTGCAAACTCATAATTTTTGCTACATCTGTTGAAATATAAGGTTCAGGAACTGTAAAAGTTTCGCCGAAACGGTTGTTAAACCTTTGTGCAATATCTCTTGTTATTTCCAGGTGCTGTCTTTGATCTTCCCCTACAGGAACCAGGTCAGCCTGATATAGAAGTATGTCAGCAGCCATTAAAACAGGGTAGGTAAAAAGTCCTGCAGTTATGGCATTTGAGTCCTGTTTTTTAGATTTATCTTTAAATTGAGTCATCCTGCTAAGCTCACCATAGTAAGAAAAGCAGTTCAATATCCATGAAAGCTCTGAATGTGCAGATACATGGGACTGAATAAATAAGGTTACCCGGTCAGTATCAAGGCCTGCAGCTATGTAATTAGCAAGAACTTCATATGTGTTTTTCCTTAAGTCTTGAGGCTCCTTTGGCATTGTTATGGCATGCATGTCAACCACGCAATAATAGCAGTCATATTTATTTTGCAGAGCCACCCAATTTTTTAAAGCACCTAAATAGTTTCCCAGAGTCAATGAGCCTGTTGGCTGCATACCGCTGAAAATTTTATTTTTACCATCCATTTTAACCTCCTTGAATAAACATACTATAAATCTATATAAGCCCTATGATAATAAAAACGAGTTTCTAAGATTGAAACCCGTAAAGAATCAATTTTTTTGATTATACTACTATAATAATTGTTTGTCAATTCAACCTTACAGCCTGAACAAATATGTAATTATCAAAAACAACAGCTGTGATATTTCTATAATGAATCCCTCTATTGATGGGGGTATATTTTTTAACCTTTTATCCAATATACTGACAATTAATACAGAAAGCATAAAAGTAAGCGATAATGAAATTACAAGCTTGTAATTAAATATTGCAGCAAAGAGAAAAGATAGGGAAAAGGCAGATGTTATTTGGTATTTACCGCAATATTTCATTATGGCAGTATTATCTGAATTTCTTTTCATAATCTTGCTTAGTATTATTAAATTTGAAAATCCTGCCACAGGCATAATTATCAAAGCGGTTATGGTTACAATTCTAAAGATAGAAAAATATATGAGGCAAATCAGCACCGTGCCTATGATGCCTGATATTTGCCCTGTTTCATCGGCTGGCTTCATATAATAATTTAAAGTTCTGTATACATCCCTTATATTGGCTGTTTTTGTTATAAGGCAGTAATATAAAAGAATTAATGAACTTATAAAAAAACCGTCAGATATATATCTGAAGGAAGCAATAGTAAATGCACCAAAACCAATGGCAAGACCTATTAAAGGAAGTACCGTTATTCCGTTTATATAATCCTCCTCATTTGCTTCTTCATAAATGGTAAGGTTTATGCAGGAATATTTTTTTAGCATTAAAACAAGACCTATAACTGTACTTCTTAAGTCAAACATAATATACCTCAATTTCTCACAGGCTGTTATATAATCTGTTAATAATTATGTAGGCCTCCTGATATGTACAATAATCGAAGGGTTTAAAGTTTAAACCATCTCCCTTTATATAACCTTTTCCGGCAGCTATGCATATAAATGGTTTTTCATTTTCAGCAACCTGGTCTATATCAATATAATTCACAGTTTCATAATCAGAAATATTTATGCCGAGTTCGTTTACTATATATGCTAAAAGTCTTGCAATTTCAAGTCTTGATATATAGCCTTCAGGCTCATATAGAGAATCCATGCTCAATATTCCCATTTTATAAGCTTCATATAATGCACTGCCGTTGTTTTTAAGAAAATTGTAATAAGAAGTATAATTCACTCCATCAGCTACAAATACTTCCCCTTTGACAGGGTCCAGGGCTAAATGCTCTTCATAATCTTTTATATCAAAGTAATTATTTAAATAAGTCTCGCCGAATTTCACATGAAGCATGTTTAAAATCAGCTTATAAAAATCTCCCCTGTATATGTAAGCATCATAAAGTCCGTTAAACTCCTCAGGAATCAGTGATTTTTCTTTCATATCTGCAATTTTGTCCTTTGCCCAATCCTGCGGGGTCTGAGGTATTGCATCAAGCCAGAGTTTCGTATCTAAAGAAATCGAACTGAAAATTTTATCAAATTCTGCTGCAAGCAGCCTGAGTTTTGAATGAATTACAGCAATATCTCCCCCGTTTATATTGCGTAGAATTGAAGGATTCGCTTCAGCATACCATATTAAATGTGCAACTTCAACCTCAAAACTTAGTGCTGAATTATTATTTACAAATTCTTTGTACTTTTCATTCCAAACACCTTTTGCATAATCTGCATCTAATTTACGAAATTCTTTTTCCAATTCTTTTAAATCATATATTTCGAAAACATAATGACTAATGAAATGGCTGAATTCATGCAGTACGGCTTGTTCCGATGCATAACAGGATTCTGAATACAAGCTGCTTTCCAATGCCTTTATATAAATATTCACAGTATTTTCATCTATCCCTGATACTGAAAAAAAGTCTTCTATAACTTCTGTTTTATCCAAAATAACCTTGGTTACAAGACCCTTATTTAAATAATAATCAGTAATTTCCTTAATTATATTGTCAGGGAATTTCTTAATGTTCTTTTCCAAAATATTAATAAATTCTGTATAATCATCATCATCAGGTATTATAATATTGATGCCGTAAGTTTTTTCTATCTTGTTTTTAATGGTATCTTCATTATCCACGGGACTTAAATCTAATCCATAAGCTTGATATCCCATCATAATTACAGCAATTGCCAACCATACTATTCTTTTTATTTTAATCATCTTATCTACCTCGCCGATAAATTATTTGATTTATATAACCCTATTAAGAAAAGTATGAAAATTATAACACAGCTTAAAATAAATTGCAATAAAATTATGTAAACGTTTACTGAAATTTGCTGTAACCTGTCTGGTAAATCCAAAAAAATAATGGTATAATACTGTATAAAATACTACTAAAAGAGGTAGCGTAATGTCTTTCGTTCTAAACGGCAATGGCCAAATAAATTTTAATGACAGTGTTCTTAATCTTACAGAAAGAGAATTAAGCCAATGGTAAAATCTGCAAAAAAATCAAAAAAAGAAATAATCAGAATGGCAATCATCATTATG
>CAZAYQ010000058.1:0-9934 GCA_964489345.1 uncultured Clostridia bacterium
AAGCTTCAAATGTTTTTTCACTTTTGCATGCTATGCCGTCCATGGCAGATGAATTGTATTGAGGAGAAGAAAGAAGGGCAAAAACAGCCTTGGCAGTTACCCTGCCGTTGGCATCCCAGGTGTTTATAGTTTCTGTATCGGTGCTTAAGGGGCTTATCCTTTCTAAATATATTTGCAATGCTTCCTTCAGCTCATAATTGGACAAAAAAACATTCTGCATATTTTCCTCCTAAAATTTATATACTTTTACTTTTTGACCTTCCTTGATCCCTTCTTCATTTCTTTCAATTTTTATATAGCCCCAGGCTTTGGAAAAACTAGTGATTAAGCCTGATTTTCCAAATACGGGTGAGGCAAGGAATTCATCATCCTTCTCTTTTAGGGTCACAGGCAGGTATTCTTCCCTTCCCTTGGCTTTGTGATAGTTAAATTTGAATTTGCATACTACAGGATATGAAATTTCTTTATGGTTTGTAATTTTATCAATATAGTACTTCACAACTGCCTGAAATATTACTGCACATGAGAGTGGATGTCCGGGAAGGCCAAATATTATTTTCTCCTTTGATTTTCCGATTATGGTAGGTTTGCCCGGCTTTATAGATATACCGTGAACCAAAAGCAGGCTGTCTTCAAGGTCTTTTATAACCTTGACGGTATTGTCTTTTTTACCTACGGAACTTCCTCCGGATATCAGTACTATGTCACACTCTGACAAAGCCTTCTCCGCTGTGCTTTTAAGCTCTTCATATTCATCCTTTATAAGTCCGTATCTTACAGGCAGGCATCCCTTATCAAGGGCAAGGGAGTTTAACATATAGCTGTTTATATCCCTGATCTGCCCGGTTTTGATAGGCTCTGACGGATGTACAATTTCATCCCCTGTGGATATTATTCCTATTACCGGTTTTTTATATACTTCAATATTATAAAAGCCAAGGCTTGCAAGGACCCCTATTTCATAGGCTCTTAGTTTCGTGCCTTTTTCTATTACTTTTTGGCCCTTTTTTATGTCTTCTCCCGCTTCAATTACATTTTCTCCCGGTGAAGTTGACTTTGAAGCAAGGATGGTTGATTCGTCCAGTTTTTCCGTGTATTCAATCATTAGTACAGAGTCAGCACCCTTGGGAAGCATAGCTCCGGTAGGTACATAGTAGCATTGTCCGGGGATGGATATTTGGCCTTTTGCTTCATGTCCCATCAATATTTCACCCTGGATGTCTAAAATAGACTGGATAGATTCGCTTGCCCCAAATGTATCCTTTGAATAAAGAGCATATCCGTCTACAGTTGACCTTCTGAAATCAGGAACATTATCCCTTGCAGTAATTGTATGCTTTAAAATTCTTCCCTCTGCTTCAGCTAATGTAACATATTCCCCGCCCATCTCATAATTAAAATTTTCATCTATTACTTTTAAGGTTTCTTTTACCGTCAGTACATTAAATAGTTCCATTTATTCTCCTATCTTGCACATTCTCCCCCTGTGCCCTTTAATATTTCAATGCCGTGTGGAAGTGCAGGAAGGACAAAGCTTAAATTTTCCGCTGCTCCCTTGGGGCTTCCGGGAAGGTTAATGATTAGTGTGCTCTTTCTTATACCTGCTGCTGCTCTTGACAGCATTGCCTTGGGTGTTATTGAAAGAGACATCTGCCTCATTGCTTCAGCTATGCCGGGTGTCTCTCTTTCTATTACCTTCAAAGTGGCCTCCGGAGTTACATCTCTTTTTGCAAAGCCTGTTCCTCCGTTTGTTAGAATTAAATCAAGTTTAAGCTCATCGCTCATATAAATTAATTCTTGGCAGATTAAGTCCATTTCATCAGCTATTATTTTATAATATTCTACATTATATATATTTTTATCCAAGGCTTCTTTTATTGCCGGACCTGTTAAATCGATTCTTTCATTTCTTGAACCTTTGTCACTTATTGTAAGTATTCCTGTTTTTATCATGTGGTCTCCTTATATTTTAAAAAGTATAACGATATTTATATTATATCAAGTTATACTTTTTTCTTCAATGTTTTTTATTTCATAGGCCGGGGGTTCTTTTTATCATTGTGTTATGTGGAAAAATAATGTTATCTTTATTCTCTTGGGTTAGTGTAAATTTGCACTTGCTGCCGCATTTGCTTTGAAGGAAATTATCCAGCTCCGATTCTATGCTGTCAAAACATCTGTTATCCCCGTGTACAAATAGTATTATTTTCAAATTGTCATTTTCTTGTGAAATTTTATAATCTATAACAGCTTCAAATTTTAGGAGCAGTTCGTCAAATTCTCTGATTTCAATTTTTCTGCCGCATATATTTATTATATTATTAATTCTTCCTCTTGACCTTTCCAATGTTTTTAAAAATGTAGAACATTTGCATTTGTCTTTCTTAAATGCTCCCCAATCTCCTGTCCTGTACCTGATAAGGGGCATTGCTTCTCTTTTGAATGTGGTCACTGTTATCTCGCCCCGGCTGCCATCTTCCAAAACTTCACCTGTTAAGGGATTTACCACTTCCAAATAAAGCTGGTTTTCCCTGTAATGGTATCCATTCAGCTCTTCACACTCCACGGCGCAGCCGTAAGCAGTTTCTGTCATGCCGTAATGGGTAAATACAGAACAGTTAAATTTTCTTTTAAGTTCTTGAATAAGCACTTCAGGAACATAATCAGCTGAAAGCATAAGTTTTTCAATCCGGCAAAATATATCTTTGTGCACACGGCTTAAATACAGTATCTGCATTGGAAGTCCCACAATGGAATTTATATTGTTTTCTTTAATGAAATCCTCTGTTTTACAGGAATCTTTCATCACTCCCACGACAAAATTAACAATATTTATTTTATCAAGACTTTTTTTAATAATATCACCAAGACTGCCATAGGTACTTCCGGGCATCATTATCATGACCCGGTCATTTGAGTTTACCATTGCTTTAAATCCGGACGCAAAAAAATCCACGGTCATATTTAAATCCTTATCCGTAAAAAAAATCCTTTTTTCGTTCCCCGTGGTGCCTGAAGTGTTCAATGTAACAATTCTTTCAACTGATTTATATGGTATGCACAAAAAATCATAGGGATTATCAGTAACATCCTTAGGATATGTGAAAGGGATTTCACTGAAGTCTTTTAGCGAAGAAATGCTGTTTTCAGATATGTTTTGTAATTGTTTCCCATAAAATGAACTGTATGCCTTTGCGTAATTTATTGTTTCCTTAATGCTGTCAAGCTGATATGCATCTAAGACTGCCCTGTATTCTTTTTTAAGTTCTGCATCTTCTATTATCCATTTTTCCAAAGGACTTGTCATTTCTTCCTCACTGTCTGTAAATTGAATTCCCTGATACATCAGTTATATTGTAGGCACAAAAAGGTATCAAGTTTCCTTGTTCGTTAACCACATGGATGCAGCAATCCCTAAGTCTTTCAATATCAACATTATAGGCATCCTGAAATGCCATGGCAGATATGCTGAATGCCCGCATCTTCAGCTCATTGGCTAAAAGGTCCCAGGAGTCAAGCTTCTTTAAGCTTTTTACAGAATTTATTCTCCAATTCTTCGATACGAATTTTTTTGCTTTCGCGGCACCTTCAGCAGCATCTATGGCGGCAGTGCATTTACAGCCCTCATTTTTTGTTATCGCTTTAAGCATTTTATCTTTGCCGTAAATAAAGCTTCCGTTAAATGAACAAAGGGCATTTTCGCAGCATGCAGGTTTCAGGTTTTCTTTCTTTACCATGCCCTCAGTCTGGCTATCTATTTTATCCATTAACTCAGGAAGGGTTATTCTGTCATCATCAGAAGGCTTGGCTTCTATCCGGCCAAAATAACTTACAGGCTGAAAATGAATACCCCTGACTGTTGGAGTATGATTCAGTGCAAATTTAATCATATCGCCAATATTATGGTCATTTACTCCGGGTATGATTACAGGCACCAGTACTAGACCAATGTCATGTTTAGAGCAGTTGTTTATTGCATCAGCCTTTGTTTTAAGCAGGTCTCTTCCTCTTATTTTAGTATATATTTCATCTTCGGTTCCGTCAAATTGCAGGTAAACAGAGCTAAGTCCCGCCTTTTTAAGCAGTCTTAAGTAATCCTCATCTTCTCCTATCCGTATCCCATTTGTATTTATCTGAATAAAGTCAAATCCTTTTTCTTTGCCTATTTTGATTATTTCATTTAAATCATCCCGGATTGTAGGCTCTCCGCCTGAAATCTGAATATTGCAGACACCGGATTGCTTTAGTATCCTGTCATAATAGAATTCTATATCCTTTAAGGATGGCTCTTTTATTTTCTTATCCTTGGCACTTGCAAAACAAAACTTGCAATACAAATTGCAGTCATTTGTCACTTCAATCAGTGCCGTACAACTAGTCTGCCTGTGATCTGCGCATAGACCGCAGTCATAGGGACAGCCTTTTACCACATCTGTTAAAGGATTATTTATGAATACCCGGTTCTTTTTATTAATCCAATCCTCTATTTTAGGTTTCCCCCGCCATAAAACAGTTTTGTATTCGCCGTGAGCATCACACTTTTTATGCATATAAACTGTATCGTTTTCTTCTGTTATCCTTGCCTTAATTACATTGAGGCACTCAGGGCACAAGCTTTGCGTTTCATATAATTCTTTTGTTATATTCATTATCTGTCTCCAAATTTATAATCATTCTTTATTCTTTTTGTGCAATCATCAGAAAATATCCGATTTTTGTTTTTTTGAGGAACTCATGAAATTTTTTGCCGTCTATGTCTTTGTCTCCCCCGCAGCTTAGAAAATTTTCCACTGAACCTTGGCTGAATATTATATCTCCAATTAACTGAATAATGAAATTATCATAATTCTCATGGAGCAATATTTTGAAGCCTGTGTTTATAAGTGAATTTCTCAGCTCATCCATGTTATGGGGTCTTTTAAGGCATGTATTGATGTCAAAGTTTCTAAGCTCAAGTAAGCACTCTGTATTTTTGGCATATATGTCAGATATCACAAAGTATCCGCCGGTCTTTAGAATTCTGTTTATTTCTTTAATTGTATTTTTTGGATTGTCCATAAGAGACAGGGTGCATTCCGCAAATATGCCGTTGAATTCATTATCTTCAAAGGGAGTATCTTCCCCTGAAGATATAACTATATTGGAATTTTTGTTTAGCTCTTTAGCTTCTTTTGCCAGCTCTTCAGATATATCAAGCCCCTGCATTGTAATATTATGATTGTCCTGTATATATTTGATTGTTCTTCCCCTGCCGCAGCCTAAGTCGAGAAGTTTGTCATCTTTATCAAATTTGCAGAATTTCAAAGCCCGGACGGTTGACTCCAGCCCCCCGGGCCTTAATGTTTCGCCCATAGTCTGCTGCACTTGTCTGTTTTCGTAAAATTTTGAGCCTCTCAATTATTTGCCCTCCGATGTCATTTATCTCATTGTATATTGTAAGGGGTTCTCCTTTTTGTTTCAACATCTATTCCTGCTGCTGCAAAATTTCATCTGCTATTTTTATGGCACCGGTTATATAATCCAAGCATTTTGCCAGTGTTTCTTCCTGGCTGTGTTTCTCTTTTTCTATCGGGTCATTTATATTAAATCCCAAAAGGTCTCTACATACGATACTATGGTATTTTTCACGAAATCTATTGTTAAATAGCTCTACCTTTTCTTTGCATTCCTGCAATTGGCGAAAATCTTCTGCTTCCACCATTCCATGCTTAAGGCCTAGAGCCATAATTGCTCCTGTTACTGCTCCGCAAGCCTGTCCGTCAAAAATGCCTCCCCCGAATCCGGCAGAAACACGAAGGGCATCTTCTACGGATAAATCCAAGTCATCGGCAAAATATGCCAGTACTATTTGTGAACACATATATCCTTTTGAAACCAATTCTTTTGCTTGTTCCATACTCATTAATTCATCACTCATATATTGGATCCTCTCTTTATATTAATTATTTTTAGCATAGTTATTTCAAGCCGGCCTGCTCAATTCTATTACTTGTCCTCCAGCGCTTTTTCAACTTCCAGCATTTTTCCTCTTGCAAGGTCTTCATCAACATATACCATTTTGCACCTGGGGCATTTCATCAATTCTACTTCAAAATTTGCATCCATATACAAAACATTGGTTTTCTCCAAAATCAGCTCTACCTGGCATTTGTCGCATATCCAGGGAGTTTTAGAATCATTTGTTTTCATCTGCAGCCTCCACAACTTCCATTCTATGGCTGTATACATTTGTAACTTTTATTTCTTTGGCTTTGATTTCATATTTAACCCAGTAGGTTACATTTTCAATTCTTAACCTTGTTAAATATGAGCTTTCAACGGGATTAAAAAACCGTTCCTTTGTTTCCACTGAACTTACAACAGCCTTCTTTATATCACTGAATAATATATAAAGATCTTCCATCTTTTCTTTTACACTGTCTGTAAGGCTGATATTATATTTTTCATCGCTATCCATTTCTATATTCTCACCCCAAATGTTTTTAAGAAGTTTCTTTTTAACCATTATCCTGTTATCCTGCCTCTGGGATAAAGTAGGCATTTTTCTTATCCCTGCTTCTTCTAAATTGTCACCGAACAATAAATCCAATATGTGGAAGGTTCTTTTGCCGTGACTGATAAATAAATCCTTGCACATGGTGCAGTATACCAAAAGGTCTTTCGGGCTTTCATTTATCCTGTCATCGATAAAATCTCCTGCTTGTTCTCTGTTTGCAAAATATACAAGTCCCCCGTATCCGCAGCATTTAGTTTTATCCTTTGAAAATTTAAGCTCACTGACCTTGTAATTTAGCTTTGATAAGATATTTCTTACACTCTCCTGCGTTTTTTCATTGTGTCTTGATGTACAGGGGTCGTGGATATTTAAAGTCAGAGCATCCTTTGCAGCCGGAAGCTCCTTGGGCATAGAATTTTTGTCTATTACTTCCCACAGAGAAACACATTCAATTTCTTTCAAGTATTTTTCAAAATTAGCGGCACAGCTTGAGCATGCCAATATAAAAGTCGGTCTTCCCAGGTCTTCCCATGCATTTCTTATCAGATCTGCACTCTCCTTCATAAGAGACTGCTGTCCTGCCCAGTCCGCCGGTGCGCCGCAGCATCCCAACATAAGCCCTGTACCCTCATTAATATTATCTATTAAATAGGAATATATTCTTTCTATATATTCAGGGGCAGAAGCGGGAAGTTGACATCCGGGATAAAATACATATTTTACCTTATCTTTGTTTGCTTGCTTTTTATAAGTGAAAAATCTTTCGCTGTTGCTGAATTTCATGTCTTTTAATGCGAAATCATGGACTGATTGGGGCATCTTCCCCTTCATGACCATGCTTTCCCTTGTTTCTTCGATTACTTCCTTCATATTTACGCCATAATCGCACATTTCACCGCACAATCCGCATTCAGTACATGAGTTAATCATTTTATTTGCATAGTGGGTACCATTTATTATTCTTTCGTTATGATTAATATTTCTGATATATGATTTAGGAGCAGTTTTAAACCTCTTTAGGTGAACACAGGGGTTTATGCAGTCTCTGCACTGGCATTTAAAGCATCTTTTTGCTTCTTCCTTAGCTTCTTCCTGTGAATAAATAAGGTCTTCTTTACCTGTTCCTTTTTTTTCTTCTTCATCATTTGTTTTGTATTTTAAAACAGTCTCGTAACTTCCCTCATTTTCCCTTGAGGCTGTGATAGATACATTTTGCAGGTATCTGTCAACCGAAATTGCTGCCCTCCTCCCGGCGCTTGCAGCAAAAATAATTGAGTTATTATTATCAGTAACAGCTGAAAATATCTTTGAATCATCAACCTGAAATGTCAGGCTGTCACTCTTGTATTGAGCTGTCAAATCCCTTGATGCTAAAAGCACTGCATCGTATTTATCAATAATTTCTTCCATTGATATCCGGTCAATTTCCGTATTTAAATATAATTTTATATTATTGTGGTTTAGAAAATCAAATTCTTCATTAATTGCATCTTCTGCAAGTGTTTCTCCGGCATAGGTCCAAAACCTTCCTCCGGCTCGGCTGCTTTTTTCATAAATATCAATCTTATACCCCTTTTTATGCAAGTCAAAGGCGGCTGTCATTCCTTTTATTCCGGCTCCGATAAGGGCGATTGTTTTTTTCGACGACAGCAAAAGCCTTACTTTTTTTGGCTTGGAATATCCATAGTATACCGCTGCTTTTTCTAATTCGCTGATTCTTATGGGTCCTCCCTTTCTATCTCTTACACATACACTTTCACAGGGATGATCGCATATCATACCGATTATTCGAGTAAATGGAATTCTTTTCTCCATAATTTTGTAGGCTTTTTTAAAATCACCCTTTTCAATTTCTTCAACAAATGATTTCACATCCATGTGAACAGGGCAATGTGCAGTACATGCCGGCGGTTCCTCGTTAATACATCTGTCTCCTATTTTTAACAATTCGTCAAGATTCATTGTCTGCCTCCTCTTGCTGTAATATGCTAAATGGGATTGGGACAGTCCTCCCAATCCCATTTAAATTATTTTGTCAGTTTAGCTCTTTCAATCCTGCAAGTATCTTTTCAGGTAAAGCAGGAAGTTCAGTAATTCTAACACCACAGGCATCATAGATGGCATTTATTATTGAAGCATGCGGCGCAGAAAGCGGCATTTCCCCAACACCCGTAGCTCCCAAGGCTCCATCCGGTCTCGGTGTTACCTGGTGGATTATAACGATATCGTCAGGTATATCCTTAATCTGCGGGAATCCTGCCTTTGTCAAGGTGTTGTGATAATGTATGTCTTCATAATCTTCTGTTAATGCAAGACCTATACCTTGTGCCAGTCCCCCGTAAATTTGTCCTTCAAGAACCAGCTTATTAGTAATTGTACCACAGTCAGACACAATGGTCAATTTTTCTACAGCTGCCTTTCCTGTTTCTGTATCTACGCTTACTTCAGATAAAAGAACACCATACATAAAGTTTGTAAATGGTTGTCCTTGTCCTGTTTCAACATCCTGAGCCACACCGGGTACAGACCATTTGCCCTCATATCTTACAGGGAGCCCTTCCTTTATGACCTCATCGTAGCTTCTGTAAGTTCCATCCGGTTTTTTAAGTGCCTCTACAAGATTTACGCATGCCATTCTTGTTGCGTTTCCTGTAGTAATTGTTGAACGGCTTCCTCCTGCAGGGCCGCTGTTAGGTGTTTTTTCCATATCATTCATAACCAAACGAATTTGTTCAGGCTTTAATCCTAAAGGAAGAAGAGCATCATAGGCGAATGTCAAGGTTCCCATATCAGCACCCTGGCCGTGGTCTTCCCATGAATTACCTACTGTAACTCCCTTTGGCGTTATTTCTGCCCATGCTTCAGATGTATCAACTCCGCCTAAGCCTGCACCGTAGCAAAGCAGTGAAATTCCTGCCCCGTATTTTTTCTTTCCGCCGGCTTTATTCAATTCTTTTGCCCTTTCCTTAGCCTCTTTATAATAGGGTCTGATTTTATCCAAGGCATCAGGCAGACAATAAACATCTGGGGGAGATCCCTGTGGTGTGGTTCCACCCGGGCGAAGAACATTTTTATATCTTAATTCTAAGGGGTCTGTTCCCATTTCAGCTGCTAATTTATCCATGAGTACTTCCGAAGAGAACAAACTTTGAGGTGAACCGTATCCTCTGAATGCTGAACCCCATGCATGATTAGTTGCAACAGTTCTCCCTTTGTTTCTAATGTTAGGAATATTGTAGCATGCACCCATAAATTGAGTTCCTCTTATAGTCAGCAAGTCGCCAAATTCACAATAGGGACCGTGGTCTACAAAGAAATCTCCTTCCATACCTTGGAGCATTCCTTCTTCATCGGCAGCAAATTTTACATTCATAAAGAATGGGGACCTTTTGCCGGTGTATGCAAAATGCTGGTCCATGCTGAACTGCAGATATACAG
>CAZAYQ010000059.1:0-9928 GCA_964489345.1 uncultured Clostridia bacterium
AAAACAACTTTTGTCAAGAACAATATTAATTTAATGTCAAATTCAGTAAAATTCTATCATTTTCTATCCTTTTTGTAAGTTTAATCATATCAAAATGTTCTAAAAGTGTAATTGCCGTCTTCCTGTTTGTATTAAGCAAGTCTCTGTACTGAGCGGCACTTATTTTTTTGTCCTTTTTTAAAAATTCAACCAGTATAACTTTTGTTTCTTCATACAATTCTTTGCTTGTTACAAACCCGCCTATTTTCACAAGTTCCTTTTCTGTTGTCATTAATGACAAGACAGCATCTGTCAAAGGAAGGGCTGTTTTTTCTGAAAGCTCTTCCAATTTTAAAAATTCAAATTTTGCATCATGTAATATATTTGTTACTTTTTCTTTAATTTTAATATAGTCCTCATCATATTCAAGAGTGAAATAAGGGAGGGAAATAAATTCATCCGTCTGTTTTATAAGACCCCTTTCCACAAAGGATAAGATGACTGTGTCAAACAAGAGCTGTTTTAAATCAGGCAGAAACTTGCTTTTAATTTCCGATTTCCTGGCTCCTTTGGCATATTTGTTTTCTTTATGAAAAACAAACAGATATTTTTCCAGCTTTTCTTCTATTTCAATTTCAAAGCTCTTGTGCCATGTATACATGTCATTTTTCACCTTGAATAATCTTATCTTTTCCTCATCTTCCAATATTTCAATATTGTCTTTTACTTCTGTTTCTGTAAGAGCAGTGGTTTTTGCCAAAGAGGCAAGAGATATCATATCCCTTGTCTGCATAATAATTTTTTCAATAACATCTGCGCTGGTCCCTTTTTCCTTAATTTTAAGTTCTTCAATAAGGTCTTCGTCAAATCTTTTTCTCTTCAAAGGCACAGGCTCTATTATTTCTCCTCCCCCCACTGTTTCCATAGGGGAATAAAATCTTACAATAAATTTATCCCCCCTTCTCACTGCAACTTCTTCCTCTAATCTTAACTGGGCATAGCAGCTTTCTCCCGGAGATAATTCATCCCTGTCAAGAAGCACCACCCTTGTCAGTATTTCACTGGTGCCTGTGTAAAAATGAAGCCTTGAGCGGTTTGCAATTATCCGCTTGGTATTTTTTAACAGATTAAGCTTCACATCCAGCATCATGGTATTTTTCATTGAATTAACCGGTGCAATTACACATCCCCTGTATATGTCAGTCTTTTTAATATTAGAAAGATTTATTGCAGTTCTTTGACCTGCATAAGTCTTCTCTGCATCAGAGGAATGAACCTGAATATTTCTTATCCTGGAAATTTTATTAATCGGATAAATTTCTACCTCTTCCCCCTTTTTTAAAAGACCTGTAATCAAAGTCCCTGTTATTACCGTGCCAAAACCTTGTATGGAAAATACCCTGTCTATGGGAAGTCTTGGAATTGTGCCCAGTTCCCTTTCCTTAAATGATTTTTGTGCCAGATTGTTAATCTCTTCAACCAGTTTATCTATTCCATAGCCTGTCTTGGATGAAACCTCCACAATTGCTGACTTTTCCAAAAATGTGGACTTCAAGGACTCCCTTATATCTTCCTTAACCAGGCTTATCCATTCTTCATCAGCCATATCGCATTTAGTCATTACAACAATTCCATTTTCCAAGCCCAGCATATTTAAAATGTTCAAATGCTCAGTAGTCTGGGGCATGATTCCTTCATCGGCTGCAATGGCCAAAAGTACCATATCCATTCCCACTACGCCGGCAAGCATGTTTTTAATGAATTTTTCATGCCCCGGTACGTCGATTATGCCGGCCTTGCTGCCATCCGGAAGATCAAAATAAGTGAATCCCAAATCAATGGTTATCCCCCTTTTTTTTTCTTCTTCCCACCTGTCCGTTTCTCTTCCGGTCAAAGCCCTTATCAAGCTGGTTTTTCCGTGGTCTATATGTCCGGCTGTTCCAATAATAATATTCCTCATACTGCCTCCAAAATGCTATTTGAATAAACTTTTTATTCCATCATAAATAATCTCTTCTTCACCATCTAAAAGGGTTCTTAAATCTATGTAAAAAGTATCATTTACAACTCTTCCGATAACGGGAAGCTCAATACGCCTTAATCTTAATTCAAAGCCTGCACTGGTCATTGTTTTAGGTTTTATGGAAACCGCAAAACTTTTGATTCTTTCTAAGGGGAGAGCCCCTCCTCCTATTTGAGACAGGCATTCTTCAATACCCACATCTAAATAATCAGACACTTCCTTAAGTTTTCCGGCAAGCTTCTCTGCCCTTGTTTTTATTTCTTCAATATCCATGTTTATCATTTTAAGGACAGGGATGTTTCCCATTGCCTTTTCTTCCTCAATATACTCATGAAAAATACTTTCCAGGACTGCTGCAGTAAACTTGTCGATTCTTAATGCCCTGTTTAAGGGATGCTTTTTTATTTTATCTACGTAGTGTTTTTTCCCGGCTATAATTCCCGCCTGAGGTCCTCCTAAAAGTTTGTCTCCGCTGAAACATATGATGTCAATTCCTGCTTTTATTGAATTTTGAACAGTAGGCTCATATGTTAAGCCGTAAGAGCTTAAATCTGCCAGCACACCGCTTCCTATATCCTCAATAAGAGGTATATTATACTTTTTGCCTAAGGCAGATAAGTCCTCAATCGAAACACTTTCAGTAAAACCCACAATTTTATAATTGCTGGTATGAACCTTTAATAAGGCTGCCGTATCAGGAGTAATCCTTTCTTCATAATCACTCAGGTGAGTTTTATTTGTAGTACCCACTTCAACTAAAATTCCGCCGCTTTGTTTCATAACATCAGGGACTCTGAAAGACCCTCCTATTTCCACCAGTTCTCCTCTTGAAACAATAACTTCCTTACCCTTGGCAAGTGCCGACAAAATCAAAAGCACTGCTGCTGCATTGTTATTGACTGCTAACGCTGCTTCTGCCCCGGTAATTCTAGCAATTATATTTTCAAAATGTGAATAACGGGACCCTCTTTTGCCTTCTTCCAAATCATATTCCAGATTAGAATATCCTGTTACAATATTCATGGCCCTTTCAGCTGCTTCCTTTGATATGGGCGCCCTCCCTAAATTAGTATGAAGAATTGTTCCTGTGCCGTTTATAACTTTTTTCATATTGTAATTTATAAGCCGGTCCGCTTTTAATGTAATATTCTCCACTATGTTTTTTATTTCTTCATTTATTTTATCCTCATCGTCAGGATTTTTGTTTATAAGTGCCCTTAAATCTTCAGTTGCTTCCCTTATACAGTCCAGCACCAGTTCTCTGCTTGTAACTTTTAATAGGTCTTTTATTTTTTCATTTTCCAGTATTGAATCTACCTTTGGAATATTCCTGTAATATTTATTTCCATCCATTTCATACTCTCCTATCCTTTTGCAGGGATGCGTTCCCCTTCCTTAATTTATTGTTATTAATTCCTTGAGCTTTTCAAAAGTTTTTTCCCCTATACCTTGTATGTTTTTTATTTCTTCTATAGAGTTAAATTTCTTGGTATTTCTGTATTCAATAATTCTTTTTGCATATACCTCCCCGATACCCGGCAGGGACATCAAAGAATTCTCAGATGCCGTATTTATATTAATTAATTTATCTTCAATATAAAGAACTTCCGCTCCCTCATCTCCTTCTTCATTAACGAAAATTTTTTCACCGTCAATCAATTTTCTGGCCTTGTTTAAATTTTGGGTAAATGCTTTGTCTGTGAGGCCTCCTGCCATATTTACCGCATCAATAACCCTGCTGCCTTCAATCAGCTTGTAAACACCGGGACTATTTACGGCTCCGTCAATATCAACATAGACATAAGCTTCGGCTCCTTCCCTAATCCCCTCATTAAATTCTTCACTTTCATTTGCATCAATGGTCGAATAGTTGGTAAATATAATTTCTTCTTCTTTGCGGGACAATTTAATCCCCAAGGCAGCCATAATAATTATTGCAATGATTAAAACAAGTGCAAGTCCCTTCTTATAGACCCTGCTGTTCATATATCCCCCTAAATAAATGTTCCCTCTACTGCTATCCTTTTATAAACTCGGGGACATTCCCTGCCCAAAGACTGACCCTATACAAGCTGTATGTCCCCATACAATTATAGTACATCCATTATACAATATTTGTCTAAAAAAAACAAAAAATTTGATTACAAATATATATTTTTCTGCTATACTATTATTTGACTATTTACAAGGAACTAAACTCAGGAGTTATTCATGATAAAACGAATGTTATTCTTCATATTAATCATTTCATGCTTTTTGCTTAATTTCAATACAATATACGCAGCACCTTCGATACTAAGTGAATCCGCAGTACTAATAGACGCCGCTACCGGTATCATATTGGCACAAAAAGATGCTGATAAAAAAATGTATCCTGCATCTTTAACAAAGATTATGACTGCAATTCTTGCTTTAGAATCAGGAAAGTTAACTGATGTGATTACAGTGGATAATGATACTCCTCATGAAATTTATGGAAGCCACATAGCATTAGAAGAGGGAGAAATACTTACATTAAAAGATTTGCTCCATGCATTGATGCTGCCTTCTGCAAATGATGCAGCATCGGTAATTGCCAAACACTATGGCGGCAGTATTGAAAATTTCGTTAAAATGATGAATGATAAGGCAAAAGAAATAGGAGCATACAAGACCAATTTTACAAACCCCCACGGACTTCATGATGCAAATCATTACTCAACTGCAGCCGACATAGCATTATTAACCAGGTATGCAATGAAAAATGATGAATTCAGGAAAATAGTGTCCACATGCAAGTATGAAATACAAATAACCAATAAAAAAGATGAGCCGAGATACTTCACATCTTTAAACAAGTTAATCTATAATACAAGCTACAACCAGATATATGTTGACGGCCTATATATAAGCCCCTATTATGAATATGCAACAGGAGCAAAGACAGGCTACACTCCGGAAGCCGGAAATTGCCTGGCAGCAACAGCCAAAAAGGACGGGACCGAGCTTATAGCTGTAACAATGAAGGGTATTTCTCTTGAGATGTATCAGGATGCACATAATCTTTTCAACTACGGCTTCGAGGAATACATATCTGCCACCCTGGTAGGTAAAAATACCTTTATTAAAAATGTAAAGCTCACAAACGGTGATTCAAAGGAAATATCTGTTATTACAGAAAGCGATTTGACTGCCTTAGTTGAAAAAAGCTCATTAGATAATATTAAATCCAATATATATATAGATGACATAAATCTTCCTATTGAAAAAAATCATATTGTGGGGAAGATTGAATATTCACTTGACAATGAGCTAATAGGAACTGTAAATTTAATATCTCCCATATCGGTAAAAAGTGTTGCACAAGAGGGACAAGGAAATATTTTTCTTTCAATCGTCAAATTCATAGCTTATCTTATACTGTTTGCAGGCATTTCAATACTGCTTTTAAAAATTTACAATGATATAAGAATTCGGGTAAACAGAAAAAAAAGAAGAAGCAGATACAATAATTATTAAAAAGCTGCAGGAATCCTGCAGCTTTTTAAATTCCGGGACATACCTCCTGCTAACGGAAAGTCTCCGCCGGCAGGAGGTATATCCCCTTTCATCTAAACCACTGCTATTGCATCAATTTCCACTTGTCCGTCTCTGGGGAGTCTGGCTACTTCAACACAAACCCTTGCCGGTTTAGTATCCTGGAAAACTTGAGCATATGCTTCATTAATCAGTCCGAATTGGTTCATATCCTTGATATAAACAGTACATTTCACAACATCTTTAAGAGATGCTCCTCCTGCCTCCAAAATAGCTTTAAGATTCATCAGGCATATTTTGGTTTCCTCCTGAATGTCTCCGCCCTTGTAAAGTTCCCCTGTTGCCGGATCAAATGCCAGCTGTCCGGAAACATATATTGTATTGCCTGCTTTAATTCCTTGAGAATAAGGTCCTACAGCTGCAGGTGCATTGCCGGTTTGAATAACGCTGTTCACAATAATACCCTCCTATTTCCAATTTTTTATTCCATATTGTTCAACATCCAATGAATTGTTATCATACCACAAGGATTCCAGGTCATAAACTGCCCTTTCATCCTTATGAAAGATATGAACAATAATGTCATCAGTTTCTAATAAAATCCATCTTCCGGTTTCAAAACCTTCCTTATAGAAAAAATCCAACCCTGCCAAGGCACCTTTTTCAAGTACCTCTTCTGCAATTGCAACTGTCTGTTTTTCGTTATTTCCGCTGCATATGATGAAATAATCCGTAATTGAGCTGGCTTTAGACACATTTAATACAATGAAGTTGTAAGCCTTTTTATTGTCGCAGGCTTTTAAAATTGTTTCGATACTTTTTTGAACTGAAGTCATTTACCCTCCTTTAAATAATTTAGTGTATTTACTGATTCCATATCAAGAAGCAGATTTCTATTTTTAACATACTCAATAGTACTTTCCAATGACTTAATTATTGCTTCATCAAGATTTACCCGGGCTTCTTTTCTAATATCCCCAAGGCCCGGATAATGCCTGCCTGGTTCAATTTTATCTGCTATATATATTATTTTTTCCAAAAGAGACATATTTACTCTTCCGGTTGTATGATACATAATAGCATTTAGTATATCATCATCTTTCACACCAAACTTAATCCTTGCAAGCTCTGCACTTTTTTTGGCATGCTTTAAATTGTCCTTGCATCTTCCCTTCCCGCAGTCATGCAGTAATCCTGCAATTTTTGCGCTTTTTTCGTCGCAGCCGTAGACTGCTGCAAGTTTTTCAGCCTCCTCCATAACAGCTATGCTATGGAGGTATAATTTTTCGCCTAATTCAATTTTCAATTCTTTTTTTATTTCTTCAAAATTCATTTCACCCATCCGGGACAGTCCTCCAAAAATTTTCCAGCAGGGACTCAAGTTTGGGGACATTCCTTAATGCTTACTCCAAAGACTCTCCCTTCATTAAGGCGTGTCCCCATTCCTCTGATACAGCTCATTCTTAATTATATATTGTTCGACACATTCAGGCAATAAGTATTTTACAGAACCCCCCCTTGAAACTCTTTCCCTGATTTCGGTTGAAGATATTTGGAGCATGGGAACCTGTAACAATTCTATATTTCCTCCAAACATTTTTCTTATTTCGTCTATCTTTTCATTAACTTTTTCAATACTTATTCCCGGTCTTGAAGCTGCAACAAATCTGCAAAGTTTCAGCACTTCCTCCGGCTTATGCCAGTTTGGAAGATCTATTACCGCATCAGTTCCCGTTATGAAATAAAATTCCGTATTTTCATAGAGCTTGTGAAACTCCCTTAAAGTATTCAAGCTATAGCTTTTACTCTTGCATTCTATTTCAAGGTCTGAAACTCTGAATTTTTCATTGGACAAAACAGCCATATTAACCATAAATAATCTATGGACTGAATCAGCCCTAAGCTTTGCTTTGTGCGGCGGGTCTCCGGTGGGGACAAAGATAATTTCATCCAGTTTATAAATATTCAATGCTTCATTTGCTACAAACAAGTGGCCTGTATGAATAGGATCAAAAGAGCCGCCCATTATTCCCACTTTTCTCTTCATTAATCTCTCCTTTTTCTTAAAAAAGTATAAGCTGCTGCCAGTAAAATTATGGCCAGCGTAATTAAATTTTCTTTAGGGCTCATTTCGTTAAAAAGCAGCTTACTCATTGATAAGCCTAAAATTCCTGAAAACATACAGGGGAAATATAATTTAAGCCTGCTCTCTTTTACATTCTTTATCCTTTTAAGCATACTTTCTTTGCCTTGAAAATAACCATTCATAAAACCCTTATAGGATATGAAAAGTATACAGGCTGCAAGATAAATTACAGGTATAAGTGCCAGATAATAACTTTTGTCCAGGCAGAGCAAAACAGCCATAGATATGAAGAGGGGGGTTAAAACAACCTGGGTGAAGGAATCTCCCAATCCTGCCGATATCCCCATCATACCCTTCTTTATGTAAGAAATATTTTCAAAGCTTTCACTGCTTAGTTTTCTTTCTTCCTCCAGGGATATTATATATCCCAGTATTGGCGCACCCATATTAGGCTCAGTATTGAAAAATTCAGTATGGTTGTGGATAGCCCCGGCTATCTCATGCTTATCTTTGTAAAGTTTTTTAATTATGTTTTTCATGCTGTGGGCAAAAGCCAAACCCATGAGTCTTTCATAGCTGTAGCATGAATGAGAATAGTTCATCCATATAAACCATGAATAAACCAGGTCTCCTTTTTTTATGCTCCCCTTAAAGTCATTTCTTACTATATCAACTCTCTTATTTGAAGTAATTAACAAAATCAATGTTAGGACTATAAGCACTATATATACTTTTATTTCAATTATTAATGCTGATAAAAAAACAAATGTAAAAATTATAAAGCCATACTTATTCCTTATTTTGTATAAAATGTTAAAAGTGGAAAAAATAACCAGTATTAATCCAATATGATACAGGAAACTTATCTTATTGAAATTTATTAATCTATTGAATGAAAACATCAGCAACAAGGCAGCTGTTATAACTGCCGAACTCATGACTAAAAGAAGAAGCTGGGGGAAAAGCCCGTCATAAAGACTTATGTCGGGAGCTTTGTTCTCCTTGTATTTCTTCTCATACATATGTACAAAAATATTGTTTATTCTCAACCTGTATTTCCATATCAATATCCCCAAAAATCCGAAGGGAAATGCAAGAGCCGCAGCCTCAAGAGGATGAAGGTCAAATGCTATGGAAGCTACAGCTGCAATAAGGGCAGTCAGGCATTGGTCTCCTTTAAATGAGCCACCTGTGGAAACAAAGTCAATATATATAATATTAACTACTGCCCCGGCCATCATGCCTGTCTTTACATCATTGAGAATAAGGCCTGCAGCCATCCCCGCTATTACAGGTCTGTAAATCGTATAATAGCCGATACCTATGGACAGTGCAGTAGAGCTTGCCCAAAAATAAAAAATGCCAAATAATACATAATCAGAAAAAGTCATATTTTTTACCTTATAACAATAGGCTTATCCTTTGGAAGTATTCTTATTTCAACATCAACATTGTCATTTGCCATATCCTTTAAAATGTTAAGCTCTTCGTCGCTTAAATGAATGGAATTGTAATATCTTTTTCTTCCTTTAGCAGCTCCCAAACCGCCTACATTTATGCTTTTGATTTTTACTTTACTAACTAATTCTTTTAATCCTTCTATAGACTTGAGAAGTACAAGCACCGTATTTTCATTGTCAAGCTTTAAAAATTCAGCAGCTTCATCAATAGTTTTTATATCTGCATTAACACCTTCGGGGCTTGAACTTTTTATAAGCTCTTTCATAAATTCATCATTTGCATATTCATCATCTGCAATTACAACTTTTTTTGCTTTAAGATAAGGTATCCAGGATACTACCACCTGACCGTGAAGCAGCCTGTCATCAATTCTCAGGAATATTTTTTTCATTTTCTGCCTCAGTCTGATAGGAAATAATTTTCATTAACAAAAACTATGCTCTTCTTGCCGTTTTTTATTATTTTTTCTGCAATTTCCTCTAAGTTATAGGAGTCGCGTGCTATGGCTATATCTATGAACAAGGGAAAATTAATACCAGTAATATGGTAAAAACTCCTGTTTTTCATTGCCCTGTTTACAGCATTGAAGGGGCTTCCCCCATACATATCCGTAAATACAATAAGTTCATCCTTAGACAAATTTTCTATGCTTTCTTCAACTTTTCTCAGCAGCCTTTCAAAGCTGTCATCATGATGAAATGATATACTTCTTGCATTTTCAACTTTCCCGATAATCAACTCAGAGCTTTTCAATAATTCTCTGCCAAAATCACCATGTGTTACAAGTAATATATTTATCATAATTTCATCTCCTCATTATTTATAATATCACAATTATGCGTAATTTTCATCAATATTTTATT
>CAZAYQ010000060.1:0-9812 GCA_964489345.1 uncultured Clostridia bacterium
GATACTATGTAGTAGTAAAGGGGCTGGCCTCCGTATATTATTTCAATATCACAGTCTTCTGCAACTTCTTCAACCCTTGATTTTATTCCATCTGCGATTTTTTTGTCAACTTCCAGTCCGTAAAATAAGGTTACCAAAAAACTATTCTCGTCAACCATTTTACTTATAAGTTCAATCACCTGGTCTTCAGGATTTTCACCATGGTTTACAATATCTCCGTCATAAATAGCAATAATTTGGTCTTTTTTGATTTCTAAATCATTAAATACCGTATCCCTTATGGCATAGGTAACAAGACCTGTTTTAACTTCTTTTACTGCCTGTGTCATTGCTTTTATATTATCTATTGGGCTGCTTTCTTCTTTAAATGCAATAAGAGCTGTTATTCCCTGAGGTATAGTCTTGCTTGGAACCACATAAATGTCTTTGCCGGAAATTTCCTTTGCCTGGCTTGCGGCAAGTATTATATTGGCATTATTAGGCAGTATTATTATGTGGTCTGCATTTATTTTATTTGCTGCCTCCAATATATCCTCCGTACTCGGGTTCATTGTCTGGCCCCCTGACAAAAACACATCCACATTTAAGTCAGTAAATACTTTTTCTATCCCTTCACCCATACCTATGGAAACAAAACCGTATTTCTTTTTTTTCTGATTGTTTTTTTTATGGTTTTCTTTCTGTCTTTCCCTGAATTGTTCCTTCATATTGTCTATTTTTATGTCTGTAAGCTCACCGAATTTAACTGCTATTGCCAGAATCTGGCCGGGATTGTTGGTGTGCAGGTGGGTTTTGATTATGTTATCACCACCGACACAAACTATGGAATCACCCTTGTCATGAATTCTGCTTAAGAATTCCTCCGATGATTTAATTGGGTTTTTTATTATGAATTCTGTGCAATAAGTAAATATTATTTCATCTTCGCTTGTGAATTCATCAAGCTCAACTGCTGTATCAATCACGGTTTCTTCTTCTATCTCCTGTTTTATTTCTATTCCCTTTAAGGCTGCAAGACCTCCTTCCAAAAGGAAGATTAGTCCCTTTCCCCCTGCATCCACCACATCTGCCTGTTTTAAAACCAAGAGCATTTCAGGAGTGCGGTTTAAAGTATCTTTTGCCTGCTCTATAAGACTTTCCAGAAAATCTACCACATCTTCAAACTCTTCATATGTCGCCATTGCTTTTTCTGCTGTTTCTCTTGCTACCGTAAGCATTGTTCCTTCAACAGGTCTCATTACTGCCTTATAAGCAGTGTCTGATGCAGATTTAAAGGACTCTGCAATTATTTTACAATCTATCTGATTTGCTCCCTTAAGTCCTTTTGCTATTCCTCTGAACAGCTGTGACAGTATTACTCCCGAATTTCCCCTGGCTCCCATGAGGGACCCGTTGGCTGCAGCACTTGAAAGAGCTGTAATTGTGCTTTCCTGAAGATTGTTTATCTCCTTAATTGCTGCCTGTACCGTAAGATTCATATTTGTACCTGTATCCCCGTCGGGAACAGGAAATACATTCAATGAATCCACAATTGTTTTATTGTTTTCAAGGTTAACGGCAGAACCCAAAAGCATCTTTTTGAATTTCACATTGTCTATGTACTTCATTATCATTATAGCCTCCTGATTACTTTTGCACCCTTATACCCTGTACAAAAATACTTACATTTTCCACGTTTACTCCTGAAAAGGTTTCAACGCTGTACTTGATCCTGGAAATTATATTTTCTGCAACAACTGATATTTTGACTCCGTATTGCAATACTATATATAAATCTATATTGATTTTATCATCTTCAGTTGATGAAACTTTTATTCCTTTTGTTATATGCTCTCTTTTCAGCAGTTCAAAAAAACCCTGGGTTGCATTTATGGAAGCCATACCAACAACACCGTAGCACTCCATAGCAGCTAATCCTGCAATTGAAGCCAAGGCTTGATCATCAATAACTATAGTTCCATGTTCATTAATTATCTTAACTGACATTTTTACCTCCTGTTTTCATTATTATTTAATTTATTATATCCCTTATGTCATGAATTTACAAATATATTATGTAGAGCCTGCCATTTTGGAACATTCCTCTTTCTGAAAAACTCCCAATAGGGTTCGGAAGGCATTTCGCAGGTATCTTTTATTATACTAATTAAAAATTAATATTGCAATATATTATTTTTAATGTTAGAATGATGTGGTTCAAATAATAAGACTATTAGTTATATGTAATATATGGGAGGTGGAATTATGGCAAAGTATTGTGAAGTATGCGGAAAAGGAACTATATCAGGGCACAGCATTACGCATTCCGATAGAAAAATAAAAAGAACATGGAAACCAAATGTAAGAACAATCACAGTTCAGGAAAACGGAAAAACTTCAAGAAAAACAGTTTGTACAAGATGTATGAGAGCAGGAAAAGTACAACGTGCTAATTAAGCACATCTATCATTAAAATAGTGGCACAGCCATTATTTTTTTGTGTCCCTATCAATACAGGGACATTCCTTTGACCCCGGATACTTATCCTAAAGAAAAAGTTGTGTCCCCACACCTTAAATCAGTCTGAACAAGGTGATTCCCAATATAATCAAGAGCAATCCAAGAACAAACATCCATATTTTAACCGGTAAAATCTGCACTATGATTATTGCTCCTATTATTGCAATCAAAAGACCCAGTATTTCTGTGAATTTAAAAAATGACGGCTTATTCCCCGGACTGCATTTCCTTTTTTGCTTAAAGTAATTCATAATATCCCCCTTAAGAACTTATAATTTTTTATAATACATTCTATTCGAGCAAAAAAAAAAGATACAAGAAATTTTTTCTTGTATCTCATGCATCTTATTTGGTTAAAAATCTGCGTTTTTGGGGGTTCTCGGAAATGGTATCACATCCCTTATGTTGCTCATGCCTGTCAAATACATTATAAGTCTTTCAAAGCCCAAGCCGTATCCTGAATGCCTGACACCGCCGTACTTCCTTAATTCCAGGTACCACCACATATTATCCTTATGAATTCCCATTTCTTCCATGCGCTTTTCAAGATATTCAAGCCTTTCTTCCCTTTGGCTGCCTCCTATTAATTCTCCTATTCCGGGAACCAATAAGTCCATTGCTGCCACAGTTTTATTATCTTCATTCATCCTCATGTAAAATGCCTTGATTTCCTTTGGATAATTAACTGCAAATACAGGTCGCTTAAATATTTTTTCCGACAGATATCTTTCATGCTCAGTCTGTATATCTGTTCCCCATTTAACCGGATATTCAAAGTTGTCATTATTTTTCATAAGAATATCCACAGCCTCTGTATAGTTAATTCTTCCAAACTCTGAATTAACCACATTGTCAAGTTTCTCCAAAAGTCCCTTTTCCACAAAGCTGTTGAAAAATTCCATTTCTTCCCCGGCATTTTCAAGAACGTAATTTACTATATATTTTATCATATCCTCTGCTAAATCCATGTTATCATTTATATCGGCAAATGCAAATTCAGGCTCTATCATCCAAAATTCCGATGCATGCCTTGCAGTATTTGAATTTTCAGCCCTGAATGTAGGGCCGAAAGTGTAGGTTTTCTTAAATGCCAGTGCAAAGATTTCAGCCTCCAGCTGACCGCTGACGGTAAGGTATGCTGACCTTGCGAAAAAGTCTTTGGAATAGTCTGTTTTTCCATCAACCTTTTCTATATTTTCTAAGTTTAGTGTGGTTACTTTGAACAATTCACCTGCACCCTCAGCATCTGAAGCAGTAATTATGGGCGGATGAGCATAAATGAATCCTCTTTCAGTGAAAAATTTATGGATGGCATAAGCAGCCAGGCTTCTTACGCGAAAAACCGCTGAAAATGTATTGGTACGGGGTCTCAGGTGGGCAATTGTCCTTAAATATTCCATTGAATGGCGTTTCTTCTGCAAGGGATAGCTTGGGTCTGACGGTGCCTCCAATACTATTTTAGACGCCTTGATTTCAAAAGGCTGCTTTGCTTCGGGAGTCAAAAGCAGGTCACCTGTTACGGTAATGGCGCTGCCTGTTGAATATTTCCTGACTTCTTCAAAGTTATTTAAGTCGTTTTCAAAAACAATCTGCACATTTTTTTGAAATGTTCCATCATTTAATTCTATAAATCCAAAATTTTTGGAATCTCTTATAGTTCTTATCCAGCCTTCTATCCGGACTTCCTTGTAATTTTTCGGAGATTTAAATATATCTTTTGTATCTGTTGTCTTCATATAGCCTCCTGCCTAATCTTTTGATATAAATACTATGGCATTTCCTTTTTTTAGTCTTATTCTTCCCCTGCTGTCTTTTATTTGATTGCTGATACAAAGAGTTGAGCCTCTTTGAACAGTAACATTATCCAGATTATATTTGAAACCTTCCAGATTAAGCCCCTCTAATTCCGTAAGGGGGATTATGGATATGTAATAACCTTCCTTGTATTCTATAAATAAATCTCCATCATGAGATATGAATTTCATTTCATTATTGTTGTCTTTTATAACAATATTTACACCGCATTTGTAATATTTCTCCATGAGAAGAATGTTTCCAAATGTATGGTCTAGTCTTGTTCCGGATGCTCCTATCAGTATTATGCTTTTAAATCCCTTGGAAACGGCAAATTGAACAGCTAATTCCATGTCCGTAAAATCTTTTTCCGGAGGAAATTTTTTTATGTCAACATTTTTTGCATATTCATTAAGTACATGAGAGGTTGTGGAATCAAAGTCTCCTATTGCAATATCAGGTTTTATTCCGTAATTCCCGGCTTTTTCCAGCCCTCCATCAGCACATATTACATAATCATACTGAATATTTTTAATTATGCTTAGCTCAGTTTCTTGTCCGTTACCTATTATCAGTGCTGTTTTCATAGATGATTTCCTTGAATTTTTTTGTTTCCGATACAATATCCTCCGCATGGAAAATTGCAGAGCCTGCTACTATAACATTTGCACCCCAGCTTAGAACTTTGTCTAAATTCGAGCTGTTCACCCCTCCGTCTATTTCAATGTCAATATCTAATTTGTATTCATCTAACAGCTTTTTAAGCTCATAAAATTTATATTTGACATTTTCTATGAGGCTTTGTCCTCCAAAACCGGGATTTACGCTCATAAGCAAAACCATATCCACATCCCTTATTATTTCTTTTAAAGTGCCGGCGGGTGTGGCAGGATTTAATGATACTCCTGCTTTTAAGCCGTAGGATTTAATTTTTTGGATGGTTCTGTGTAGATGAATCGAGGCTTCCTGGTGGACAGTAATTATATCTGCCCCTGCCTTGTAAAAATCCCCTATAAAATCATCCGGGTTTTCAATCATAAGGTGGACATCAAAAGTCAGGTCAGTTGTTTTTCTTAAACTTTCTACCACTGACGGTCCTATTGTAATGTTGGGGACGAAATGTCCGTCCATTACATCAATATGGATATAATCTGCTCCTCCTTCTTCCACAAGCCTTACAGCTTCCCCTAAATTAGAAAAGTCAGCAGATAATATTGAAGGGGCTAATTTAATCTTCATTCCTTTCCTCCTTAATAAGGCTTACTTTCTTTTATTTGCTCTAAAAGCTTAATATAGTTATTATACCTTACTTCACTGATTAAATCATCTTTTAGTGCTTCTTTTACTCCGCAGTCCGGCTCCTTGTAATGAAGGCAGTCTAAAAATTTGCATCCTTCTTCATATCTCACTATTTCCGGATAATAGTTTTTAAGAGAATACATATTAATTCCTTCCAGTTCAAATGAGCTGAAACCCGGTGTATCAACTGCATATCCGCCAAAGCTTAATTTAAAAATTTCAGCATGCCTTGTAGTATGCCTTCCTCTTTTCAATTTTTCGCTGAGCTCGCCTGTTTCCAAATAGAAATCCGGCTCTATGGCATTCATCAAGGATGATTTTCCTACTCCCGAAGGCCCTGAAAACACGTTCAATTTGTCTTTAAGTATATTTTTTAGCCCTTGAAGGGAGTTTTCATCATACTTGCTGGTAAAAATTATTTTGTAACCTGTATTTTTAAATATGCCAAGTATATATTCTTTTTGACCTTCTTCTGCTAAATCCAGCTTATTTATGCAGATGACAGGGTCTAAATTATTTGACCTTGCTGCAATCAAAAGTTTATCCAAAAGTAAAAAACTCGGTTCAGGGTTTATAACAGAAAAAATTATCACAAGCTGCTGGGCATTGGCTACGGCAGGCCTTTTGATTTCGCTTTTCCTGTCCAAAATATCTTCAATGTAACCTGCATCTTCGTCTTCCTCCGTAAGTCTGATAAGGACCTTATCTCCTACTAAGGGTTTGACATTTTTAATCCTGAACAAGCCTCTTGCCCTGCATTCAACTATCTTGTTTCCGATATCAACATAATAATTTCCCCCGACTCCCTTTATTATGATTCCCTCAATCATCAAAACTCCTTCTTATTCAAATTTTATTTCAACCCTGTCATATAATTCATTGTCAATATATATTTCATATATTTCTGTTCCGGACCCTTTAACATTTACTATTATTGACCCTTCCGATGTGTCTACTTCCTCCGAATATACAACTTCCAGTCCATCCAGTGCAATTCTTTGGATAACAACCGACACCTTATCCCTGTCTCTTGGAAGAGATATGGCAAGAGGAAATACCCCTCCCCCGGGTGTAGGTTCAACAGGCTCTTCAGTTTCAGCTTTTCCCGTACTTACAGTAAGCCATATTGATGTGCCTTGTTCCACATCATCTCCTGCCGGCACGCTCTGTCTCATAACCAGGCCTTCAGCTATTTCCTCGCTTGACTCTTCATTTACCTGGCCTAGAGCAAGACCGTGCTGAACAATTGAAAGCTTTGCAGTTTCCAAATTAATATTTAATACATTGGGCATTTTTACATATATTATTTTCGGACCTATGCTTACCACATAGTTTACTTTATCATTTTCTTTTGCAGGTGTATTTGCTGTCGGGTACTGCTCCATTATCTGTCCTGCCGGGAATGTGTCAGAGTTTTTTTCTGTTGCTTCACCTTCCAAAAGTCCTTTCTCCCCAAGGATATTTCCTGCTTCAATAGCATATCTGCCCACTAAATTAGGTACGAATATTTCCCTTTCCCCCCTGCTTACAACTACTTCTATAGGGTAATTTTCCTTGACCTTTGAACCTTCATCAACACTTTGTTCCATTACGCGGCCTTCATCGTATTCACTTGAATATTCTCTTTTTGCAACCTTGAATTCAAGGCCTAAATCCTCAATCAGTCCCCTGGCTTCCTCTTCACTTCTTCCCAGCAAGTCAGGTACAGGAACTTCCGGTACGTATAAAAATGACCTGAATACAATTATTCCGCCTATTACAGCTATAAGCAAAGCGCTTATAATTGCTGCTATGGTAATTTTTTTATTGTTATTATTCTTTTCATCATTTTCTTCTTCAATGTCTCCGCTAAAAAAACTTTTAAAGGCAGAGCTTGAGTTTTCATCAATCAAATCTATATTTATCACATTATCTTCCACATCATTAAGAGCAGGAATTTCAATGGTAGGTGAATCTATTATTTCTATATCGTCAGCTTTTACAGGTTCATTGTTTCCGTTTAATGTTTCAAGCTTTTTCAGCAGTTCATCAGTGTTTTGAAATCTGAAGCTCTGGTGTTTTTCCAGACACTTCATTATAATATCTTCGTAATTTTTTGATATTTTAATATTTTTGCTTCTTTTAGAAGGCAGGACAGGTTTTTCTTGAATTTGTTTCATGGCAACTGAAATATGATTGTCTGCATCAAAAGGAAGAGTACCTGTTATCATCTCATACATTACAACTCCCAATGAGTAAATATCGGATTTTTCATCCACATATCCTCCTCTTGCCTGCTCAGGCGAAAAATAATGAACAGAGCCGATAACATTGGAAGTATTGTTGATGGTAGAACTTGTCGAGGCTCTGGCTATGCCGAAATCAGTTACTTTTGCTGTTCCGTCCCCGGTTAGAAGTATGTTGTGGGGTTTGATATCCCTGTGTACTATATTGTTTGAGTGAGCATGTTTTAGAGCTTCTGCCACCTGCCTTGAAATTTTCACTGCTTCCTGCTCGCTGAGTCTGGTTTTTCTTTTAATATAGTTTTTTAAAGTTTCCCCTTTCACATATTCCATTACTATATAATAAATATCATCTTCAATTCCTGTGTCGTAAATATTTACAATATTAGGATGAGTGAGACTTGCTGCCGATAGAGATTCCTGTTTGAATTTTTCAACAAATTCAGAATCCTGAGTTAATTCATCCCTCAAAATCTTGATGGCAACAAAGCGGTTTAAAACATTGCACTTGGCTTTATATACATTTGACATGCCGCCGCCGCCGATTTTTTCTATTATTTCATATCTGTTCCCTAATACTCTACCTATCATCAGTTTCACCTCTAATTATATTATCGACAATAATTATGGTAATATTATCAGTTCCGCCATTATCGTTTGCCTGCTTAATCAACTTCCGCACGCTTTCAGAAGTGCCGAATTCCTTAATAATTTCCAGCATCCTGTCATCGGATACATGGGTTGTCAGTCCGTCGGTACAAAGAAGAAGTATGTCATTTCCATACAATTCCAACTCGAAAATATCAGCATGTACGTAATCTTCGCTGCCTAAAGCTCTGGTTATTACATTTCTTTTAGGATGTGTCTTGGCTTCTTCTTCCGTAATTTTCCCATCCTTAATCAATTCATTCACATAAGTGTGGTCTGTGGTAATTTGCTTAATTTCATTATTCCTTAATAAATAAGCCCTGGAGTCGCCTATATTTCCTATGTATATAATATTATTAAGCTTATCCAATACTGCCATGGTAACAGTGGTGCCCATGCCGCAGCACTCTTCACTGTTGAATGACCTTTCCCTGATTCTTTCATTGCTTTTTTTCACACTTTCAATAATAAATGAGGGCGGCTGAAAATCCTTATTTTTAACATTATTAACGAATAGATTTTTTATCTCCTCTATAGCAATGGAAGATGCAACTTCACCGGCCTTGTGGCCTCCCATTCCGTCTGCCACGGCATAGAGACAATAATCGTCAAATTGTTCGACTATTAAACTATCTTCGTTATTTTCCCGCATTAAGCCCTTGTTTGTTTCAAAAAACACATTCATACTCATACAGCACCTCACATTTTTAACAAATCATTTCTCAGCTGTCCGCAGGCGGCGTTTATGTCACTGCCCAGCTCTCTTCTGACAGTTGCATTAAGACCCTTATCAGTCAATATTTTTTTAAACTTTTGTATATCTGCATCAGACGATGGTTTGATATCTGCTTCTTTTACATAATTGCATGGAATTAAATTGATATTTGCCAGTTTATTTTTCAATAATCTGCTTAAGTTTTCAGCATCTTCCTGGCCGTCGTTAAAACCTTTTATCATAATATATTCAAAGGTAAGTCTTCTCCCTGTTGTTTTCAAATAGTAATCACAGGCCTTTAATAAGTCGGCAAGCTTATATTTTTTAGCAAGGGGCATAATCTGCTCTCTTTTCTCCTGAGTGGGGGCATGGAGGGAAATTGCCAGTGTTATTGGTAAATTCACATCTGCCAGCTTGTAAATATTCTCTGTTATGCCGCTTGTTGAAAGAGTGATTTTTCTCATGGAAATATTCTGGCCTCTTTCATCATTTATAATATTTAAAAATCTCACTAGATTGTCGAAATTTTCAAGGGGCTCACCGGACCCCATAATAACCACATTTGATATTTTTTCATTTGTATCTTTTTGAATCAAATATATTTGCTTAAGCATTTCTGCTGCAGACAGGTTTCT
>CAZAYQ010000061.1:0-9758 GCA_964489345.1 uncultured Clostridia bacterium
AATAAGAGGAATACATTGCCAATGTTAAAACAGGAGGAAAACACATGATTACAATAAAAGATGTTGCCAGGCTTGCGGAAGTATCCATATCAACCGTATCAAGAGTTATTAACGATTCAAAGCCTGTCAGCCCGGAAGTCCGGAAGAGGGTTTTAAAGGTTATTGAAGAAACCGGATATAAACCAAATGATGTTGCAAGGAGCCTTGTAACAAGAAGGTCCTATTTGATAGGAGTTATAATAAGCAACTTAGCCCACTCTTACGTTGCTGATGTTGTAAGGGGAATAGAAGAAATAGGGAAAATGTACGGATATGATATTCTTCTTTGCAGCAGCTACGGAAACAAGGAAACTCAGGAAAAATATCTGCAGCTTTTAGACAGAAAGCAGGCGGAAGGTTTGTTTCTTGTAGGAAATGTATTTGATGAAGATATAATTAAATCGGCCAAAAGCCTGAACAAACCCTGTGTATTTTTTACCAGAGATATTCGTGAAAAGATAAACCATATAACTGTTGACTGCTATTCTGCAATATATGAAGTTACAAAGTATTTATTTGAAGAAGGCCATAGGAAAATTGCATACTTTTCTGATTTTGAAAGCAGAACCACAATCGAAAATGAAAAGATTGAAGGCTATTTAAAGGCAATTGAAGATAATGAAACTGATTACTCGAAAATTTATATTGTTGGTGGAAATAGGCACAGCAGGGCATATGATTTTGGAATGTCAATTATAAATGAAGCAAGGGATTTCACAGCCTGTGTATGCAGCTCTGATGAAATAGCAATAGGAATATTGGACAGCTTTTTAGATAATGGAATAAATGTTCCGGATGATATGTCCATAGTGGGATTTGGAAATATTCGGGAAGGAAAATTCGTAAGACCTGAGCTTACAACCATAGGCGAGCCTTATTATGATGTGGGGGCAGTGGGCATGAGAATGCTTATAAAAATGATAAAAGGAGATAAAACTCAACAAGGCCGCATGGAGCTACCATTTACCATAGAAAAAAGAAAAAGTGTAAAAAATTTGAATGAATAATGAAAAGTTTGTTGAAAGAAAACGAAGGATTTTGTAGAAAACACGACAATTATTGATAAAATTCTTAGGATAATCCCCCTATAATAAAAGGACCATCTTTTTTAAAGGGGGATTAGAAATGAAAGAAAAATTTATATTCACCATGATTCTAATTTTGCTTTTCTCCTATACTTCAATCAGCGGCTATGAATACCATAAAGAAATTGACTCCATTGAATATTTGTTAAATGAGCGGATAGAAATTATGAATGAATTTCTCTACGATTATAAAGACATGGACAATTTAGAAGCGAAACTGTGCAAAATAGAAACAGCTAATCTGCTTAAAAATGATTTGGATATTTTATATAAGCTAATGGACAACCCCACTGATTATGAGCTGGCAATAAGTGTTAAGGTAGACAAAGTTTACAAAGCTGTAGAAGATGATGAAGGATACTTGGTCAATGCTGATTTAAACTGGCTTATGAGGGGCTATGACGGTGAATTTAACTTAATCAGGAATTACAGCATTAAATGCATAGAATTTGATAAGCAATTGTATTTGGCAAAACTAACCATAAACACTCCAAATCACTCTGCACATAAGTGAAATAAGGGAATGTCATATGAAATGGAACAATTGGAGATCATTATACATTTTTTAATAAATCTAAATACAAGGTTACATATAGTAAATAGATTCCCAAATTTGGGAATCTATTGTTTTTATTTGAGATTTTTATAACAAGAATACGGAATAAATGTAGGTTTTGTTGACTTTTTTGGTGATAGATTATATAATAATTGTTATATGGTCTTTATAAATAAAAATGGAGGTTGGCAAAATTGCAGAACGAATTTGTACTATCAAAAAAAAGTGAATTTGCTGAATTAAAAGAATATATCAATTCGGTAAAAAATTCACAAGGTGTCACCATGCAGATATTGCAAAAAGCCCAAGGCATATTCGGTTACCTGCCCATAGAAGTTCAACAATTTATATCCGATGAAACAAATATACCATTGGCGGATATCTATGGAGTAGTAACATTCTACACACAGTTTTCAACAGAGGAAAAAGGCAGGCACAGAATCGGTGTGTGTCTTGGTACAGCTTGCTATGTAAGAGGTTCACAGGAAATATTGGACAAGATTGCCGATGAATTAAAAGTGGGTGTAGGAAAAACTACAGAAGACAGGTTGTTTACCTTGGAAGCTACTCGTTGCTTAGGCTGCTGTGGATTAGCTCCGGTTATGGTCATTGACGAAGATGTATACGGCAAATTAGAAACTTCAAAAATACCCGGTATCTTAAAAAAGTACCAATAGGAGGCCACCATGAAGTCATTGGAAGAATTAAGAAAAATAAGAGAAGAAGCAATAAAAAATGTTGAAATGCGCAATCCCGACAAGGATGTAAGAGTTGTTGTGGGAATGGCAACATGCGGTATTTCGGCAGGAGCAAGACCGGTTTTATCTACATTTGTAGATGAGATTGCTAAAAGAAATTTAAAAAATGTACAAGTTGTTCAAACAGGCTGTATAGGAATGTGCACATATGAGCCAATTGTTGAAATATATTCCCCTGACAGGGAAAAGGTAACATATATTCATGTTGACTCTGAAAAGGCTAGGAGAATAGTTGCAGAGCACCTGGTAAATGGAAGTGTTGTAACAGAATATACAATAGGATCAGAAATTTAGATTATGAAATGGAGGTAAAACCATGGCGATTTTCAGATCTCATGTTTTAATATGCGGGGGAACCGGATGTACTTCTAACAAATCTATGGAAGTTAAAGCCAGATTTGAAGAAAAGTTAAAAGAGGTTAAATTGGACAAGGAAGTACAGATTGTTGTTACCGGATGCTTTGGACTTTGCGAAGAAGGCCCCATAGTTATAGTTTATCCCGAAGGTTCATTCTATTCAAGAATGAATGTGGACAAGGTTGACGAAATAGTTGAAGAGCACCTGTTAAAAGGGAGAATAGTAGAAAAATATTTATTCAAAGAAAAAGCAAAGGTTGAACATGCTGAAGAGCATAAATCTTTGATGGAAGTTCAGTTTTACAGCAAGCAAAAAAGAGTTGCGCTCAGGAACTGCGGCTTAATTAACCCTGAGGACATCAATGAATATATAGCAAGAGACGGTTATATGGCATTAGGTAAAGTATTGACCGAAATGACTCCTCAAGGGGTAATACAATTAATGAAAGAAGCTAACCTAAGAGGAAGAGGCGGGGCAGGCTTCCCGGTAGGATTAAAATGGGGTTTTGCAGCACCTAATAAAGCAGACCAGAAGTATGTGATATGTAATGCTGACGAAGGGGACCCGGGCGCATTTATGGACAGAAGCGTTCTTGAAGGAGACCCTCATGCAGTATTGGAAGCAATGGCAATAGCAGGTTATGCAATTGGGGCTACAAAAGGATATATATATGTAAGAGCAGAATATCCCATAGCTGTTCATAGATTGCACATAGCAATCGACCAGGCCAGAGTGCTGGGGCTTTTAGGCAAAAATATATTCGATTCCGGCTTTGATTTTGATATAGAAACAAGACTTGGTGCAGGCGCATTCGTATGCGGGGAAGAAACGGCACTGATGCAGTCAATTGAAGGCAATAGAGGCATGGCGAAGATTAAGCCTCCATTCCCTGCAAACCAGGGATTATGGAAAAAACCCACAGTAATAAACAATGTTGAAACCTTAGCTAATATACCTCAGATTATATTAAATGGACCCGAATGGTTCAAAGGCTTTGGTACCGCAAAATCACCGGGAACAAAAGTATTCGCATTAGGCGGGAAAATTATAAACACAGGCCTTGTGGAAGTACCAATGGGAATAACATTAAGGGAAGTAATATACGATATAGGCGGAGGATGTCCTAACGGAAAAGAATTCAAAGCAGTTCAAACAGGCGGACCTTCCGGCGGATGCCTGACAGCCGACCACCTTGATACACCTGTTGATTATGAAAATCTTGCTGCCGTAGGCTCAATAATGGGCTCAGGCGGAATGGTTGTCATGGATGAAGACAACTGTATGGTTGATATTGCGAGATTTTTCCTGGACTTCATAGTTGATGAATCCTGCGGCAAATGTACACCTTGCAGGGTGGGAACAAAAAGAATGTATGACATACTTGAAAGAATCACTCAAGGTAAGGGGAAATTAGAAGATTTGGATGAGCTTGAAAGCTTAGCCAACAGCATAAAGGATTCATCACTGTGCGGACTTGGACAAACAGCACCAAACCCGGTACTGGCTACACTTAAATATTTTAAGGATGAGTATATTGCACACGTGCTAGATAAAAAATGTCCTGCAAAGCATTGCAAGGCTTTATTAACCTATGAAATTGACAAGGATAAATGCACGGGATGTACTCTTTGTGCAAGAAAGTGTCCTGTAAACTGTATTTCAGGAACTGTTAAAAATCCTCATGAAATAAATCAAGAATTATGTATTAAATGCGGAAATTGCTACAGCGTATGCAGATTTGGCGCTGTACAGAAAAATTAAGAAGGAGGATTAGCCGTGGCCTTAGTAAAACTTAATATAAACGGAAAAGAAATTACAGCTGAAGCTGGGAAAACAGTACTTGATGCAGCTTTAGAAAATGGCATAGAAATCCCGCACTTGTGTTTTGACAAAAGATTGGAAGTATATGCAGGATGCGGGCTGTGTATTGTAGATATTGAAGGACAGCCTAAAATAGCAAGAGCATGTTCAACTCCTGTTTCAAACGGATTGGTTGTAAGATCAGATACAAAAAGAGTAATAGAAGCAAGGAATAATGCGCTTAATTTATTGGTTTCCCAGCATATAGGAGACTGTAAATCGCCTTGTACCTTAGCCTGCCCTGCACAGACAGATGTACAAGGCTATGTTTCATTAGTTGCAAATGGACAGTATATAGAGTCGTTGAAATTAATAAAAGAAAAATTACCTCTGCCTGCATGTATAGGAAGAGTTTGCCCTCATCCCTGCGAAGATGCATGCAGAAGACAGCATGTGGAAGAATCTGTTTCAATAGCATGTATAAAGACATTTGCAGCAGATTATGATTTAAATACAGGCAGCCCCTATATTCCCAAATTAAAAGCTGCAACAGGCAAAAGAGTTGCTGTTGTAGGAGCAGGACCGGCAGGATTATCTGCAGCATATTACCTTTTGGTTGACGGACATGAAGTAGATATATTTGAGGCAATGCCAAAACCCGGCGGTATGCTCAGGTATGGTATTCCTGAATACAGACTTGCAAAAAGTGTAGTAGATGCAGAAGTAGCAATCATTGAAGAAATGGGTGCAAACATCAATTACGGCGTAAAAGTCGGCGAAGACATTTCTTTGGAATATCTGCAGGATAAATACGATGCAGTTTTCCTTGGAATCGGAGCATGGAAAAGCTCGCCAATGAGATGTGAAGGAGAAGACACTCCCGGAGTTTTAGGCGGAATTGATTTCTTAATAAAGGTTGCAGAAAATAAGCCTGTAAAAATAGGCAGTAAAGTTATAGTAGTAGGCGGAGGAAACACTGCCATGGACGTTGCAAGAACATGCGTACGTTTAGGTGCAGAGGAAGTAAGAGTTGTTTACAGAAGAAGTGAAGAACAAATGCCTGCCGAAGAATTAGAAATTAAAGAAGCAAAAGAAGAAGGAGTAATATTTTCATTCTTGTCAGGACCATCACAAGTACTTTGTGACTGCGGGGAAGCATCCGGACTTAAATGTGAAGTTATGGTTCTTGGTGAAAAGGATGCATCGGGTAGACGAAGCCCTGTTCCAACCGGCGAATTCGTAGATTTTGAAGCAGATACAATTATTGCGGCAATAGGTCAGGAAGTTGACTGCGGCAACATTAAAGTAGGACAGGGAAGAAAGAAAAACATAGTAATAAATGAAGAAACATTTGAAACAAATATTAAGGGTGTGTTTGCAGGAGGAGATGCAGCGACAGGTCCTAAGATAGCCATTGACGCTGTTGCACAGGGCGGACATGCTGCAGGGGTTATAAGCTCCTATCTTGCAGGTCAAATGATTCCATACAAAGATATTCCCTTAGTATATACTGAAGTAACAGATGAAGATTATGTTGACGAAGAAAGAATACCAAGAGTTCCTCACAGAACTGTTGCACCTGAAATAAGAAAGCATAACTTCCAGCCCATACTTCCTACTATGACTGAGGAAGAGGCACTGAGAGAAGGACAAAGGTGTCTTGAGTGCGGCTGTAAAGATTACTTTGAATGTCAGCTGGTTGACTATATTAAAAAGTATGAAGTTGATACTGAAAAATATCATGCAATAAATGAAAAGAAATTCAAAGAAACAGACCATCCCTTTATTTCACAGAATGTAGATAAATGCATACTTTGCGGACTCTGCGTGCGTACCTGCGACGAAATAGTGGGAGCATCCGCATTAGGCTTTGTTGAAAGAGGAAATGAAACATTTGTAGCTCCTGCATTCCAGCAGGAATTAAAAGAAACAAGCTGTATATCCTGCGGTCAGTGTATAGATGTATGCCCTACAGGTGCCTGGCTTGACAGAAGAAACAATATGAAGGAAATTCCTCTGAATTTGACACAAACCAAGTCAGTGTGCAGCTACTGCTCAGTGGGATGCGAACTTGTATATGAGCACAAGGACAACATGGTATATCTTGCTTCCAGTAAGGAAAATGAAATACCTGCCTGCGGCAAGGGTAAATTCGGCATAGAGCACATTAACAGCAAAAACAGGCTCCTTCAGTCAAAGGTTAAGGTTAAAGGGGTTCACGAACCTGTTGCCCTTGACACAGCTATATATGAAACAGCTAAACGCTTAAGAAGCATACAAAATATGTATGGTGATGACCAAATAGCATTTGTAGTATCGCCTAAATTAACAAATGAAGAATTTAAATATATCAAGGCAGCAGCAGATGAATTAAATACCAGGTATAAAGGTTCATTTATGATTGATTCAGAATCCGGCATTGAATATGTATTAGGAAAGAATGAATCAACAATTACAGCTGAAGAATTAGACAATGCCGATTTGATAATTTCAGCGGGACAGGTCTACGAGCATCATCCTTCAGCAGGAATGAAGCTTAGAAGATTGTCAACTGCCAAGAAAATAATTTCCGCATCAACAATTAAAACAAAGCTTGATAATTTTGCAGTAAAGGCAGATGTAACCGACTATGAAGTATTCTTCACACGCCTGCTGAAAGCATTGGTTGATAATGGAGTTATCAAAAAAGAAACAATTACGGGCTATGAAAACGGAGAAGAATTAATAAAGCTTTTGGACAAAATCGAAGTTCTTCCTGAAGCGGCTAAAGTTGCAGAAGCTTTCAAGAAAGCAAGAAAACCAATCATCGTTGCAGATGAAAACACTCTTCCTAAAGCAGCACTCAAGGTATTGGCTGACATAATTCTTTTAACAGGAAACAACAAACGACCTCACAGAGGCCTGATAGTTCTTAAAGCCAAGGCAAACAGCCAGGGAGCATGGAACATTGGTTTCAGAACACCCGGGGAAGAAATAAAGCAGGCTTTGTTAAACAACGAGCTGAAAGGCTTAGTGGTAATAGGCGAAGATGTATTAGGTAATATTCCTGAGCTTAAGAAAGCAATAGACAAGCTGAAAGTCTTTGCAGTGATTGACATAATGGAAAATGAAACTACAGCCAAAGCCGATTACCTGCTTCCGCTTTGCAGCATTGCTGAAAGCAGCGGCACCCTGATAAGCGCAGACGGTAGAGTAAGAAATGCAGTTCAGGCGATAAAGCCATTAACAGGCATGTCAAACCTTGAAATGTTCGCTAAATTAGCTGAATTGTTAAATGCAGCATATAAAGAAGACCCTCAAGGTGAAGAAAAAGTTAAGCTTTATGTACCCGCATTAAAGAGTACAGAAAAAGAATATCAAGTATTTGATACTGTAGAAAAGGCCTACTTGGCAAAACTGAAAGAAAACTGCGTAAAAGCCGTATGACCTAACCAAAAGAGACTCCCTGCGGAGTCTCTTTTGATGACAAGGGGACGGGGGTATTGTCATCTTTGTTTGTAATTATTGTTTCAATATTGGCTAAAGTAAGTTATAATCAATTAACATAAGGACTATGGAGAAGGAAAATGAATCAATATTTTACCCAAAATCCTGCATCAGAAAAAGAAATATTTAAATTTGACTGGAATGTGGGAAAGGAAGCTTTTAAATTTTATACAAGCAAGAGTGTTTTTTCAAAAAAAGGGATAGACTTTGGCTCCATGCTTTTGATAGAAACAATTATTAGTGAAAACAAAGGTTTCAGCGGCTCCATCTTAGATTTAGGCTGCGGATACGGTCCCTTGGGAATTATTGCGGCTAGATTTTTCGATAATTCTACTGTCACAATGTGCGATGTAAATGAAAGAGCCTTGGAATTGTCCATGATGAATGCAAAAGAAAACAAAGTTGATAAAAGAGTTAAAATAATTGCTTCTTCAGCATTTGAAAATATTAAAGACTGCTTTGATATTATTATGACTAATCCCCCAATCAGGGCAGGAAAAGATGTGGTCTTTTCATTTTATGAAGGTTCATATGAACATTTAAAGCAAGGCGGCAAATTGTATGCAGTTATCCAAAAGAAACAAGGTGCTCCAAGCAGCAGGGCTAAACTTGAAAGCTTGTTTGGAAATTGTGAAACAGCAGGAAAAAAATCCGGATATTTTATTTTTAGGTCAATAAAATAATAATCAATAGAAAAGATTATCCCATTGTTTTAGAAATTATCCAGAAGTAAGAGTCCCCCCCTGGTCATTTCCTCTTAATGCCATTTCTTTTCTTCGCTGCAAAATAATTCACTTCAGCCCCCATAAGAAAAATAATCGACAAAATATAAATCCATATAATAAATACAAATAGTCCTGACAGATTTCCATAAATTGAGCTTATATATACAACCCTGGTGCTGACATATCGGGAATAAAGGTAAGAACCGGCCAATGAACCTGCAGCTGCAAATACTGCACCCGGATATGCATATGAAAATTCAACCCTTTCATAGGGGAGGAATTTATATGCGGCTAATAAAATAATAAAAATTACTAAAAATGCAAGGACAAATATAAGCAGGTCAATAAGCATAAAATTATAATTCTGAAAAACAGTCATTTCTTTTACAAAGAGTAAAAAGGACCTTCCTGCAACAATAACATAAAAAATAATTTGCATTGAAATCATTAATGCTAATGTAAACAAAATTCCTCTAAGCCTTAACAACAAGAAACTTTTTTTGCTATTGAATCCATATGCTATATTTATTCCATTTATAATAGCAGCACTTCCCGAAGTAGCCGACCATAATATTATGAGCATGCTGAATGTAAGGTAAGGCCTGCTGCAGCTGTTTACGGAGTATTTTAATACATTGTAAATAATTCTGTGCACCTCTTCAGGGAGAACATTGGATAAAGAATTCAGCATATTGAAGATATATTCGCTGTAGCCGCACAATAAGGATATTGACATAATAAGAAAGGGAAAAATACTTAAAATTAAATAATAAGATAACTGGGCACTCAATGCAAAAATATTGTCCACCAAAGATTTATTTATAAGTTTTGTTAGAAAAACCAGGCCTTTTTTAATCATTATCTCACCCCGCCTTATTATTTGCAAATAAAGCATATTTATTATTTTTCAGTTAACTCATGTAATATTAAGGATGCAGACAGGGCTAACGC
>CAZAYQ010000062.1:0-9723 GCA_964489345.1 uncultured Clostridia bacterium
AATCCTGCACTAATCAAAAATTTGCACATTTCAATTTAGCACGAGTGAACAGTAATGTCAAAGGTAGGGCAAAATACATTTTTGGCAAAACACATTTTCAAAAAAAGTATTGACAAAATACGACTTAAGACTGTATTATGTAAAAGTTAACAAAATACTGATCCATTAGCTCAGTCGGCAGAGCACTTGACTTTTAATCAAGGTGTCCGGCGTTCGAATCGCCGATGGATCACCAATAAACAACATTTGACGATCTTCGCGACGTTGAGTGTTGCTTTTTTTTGTAGATTTCCATATCCATAATAGTATAATCCCGGACCACACAGAATAAGCCGATTATAGATTTTTTGTTAAGATAATTTAATAAAAAGAGAACCATATTCTTTTGACAATTAGTATTTATTTGATAGAATGTTACTTGACAAGGTTAACAGGAGGAGAAAATGAACATTAATGGCTGCACGTATGAAGAACCCACCCCGTTTGGGAGGCTATCCATCATTGCAATGAAAGGCTGCGAGGATATAGCTGCAAGAATAGACTACTATTTAAAGGACTGGAGACGGGATTCCAACGGCATTATATATTCAAATGGTTCAGGCCCTATAGGCACATTTCTTATAAGTGCCTGCTGTCCAAGATTTGGTTCCGGTGAAGCAAAGGGAGTTATAAACGAAACTGTGAGAGGTCATGATATATTTATTATATCAGATGTTTTTAATTACGGGAGTAATTATAAAATGTATGGCATGGAAGTGCCCATGAGCCCTGATGACCACTACCAGGATTTGAAAAGAATAATTGCTGCATTGAACGGTAAGGCAAAGCGGATAACAGTTATAATGCCCATGCTTTATGAGGGAAGGCAGCATAAGAGAGCTACAAGGGAGTCCTTGGATTGTGCCTTGGCATTACAGGAGCTTGTAAAAATGGGTGTCGAAAATATAATTTCCTTTGACATACACGACCCCAGAGTACAAAATGCGATTCCTCTTTCCGGTTTTGAAGATTTTCATCCCCACTATCAAATGATAAAAGCATTTGTCAGGGTAGTTCCTGAAGCTGTAATTGACAGGGAACACATGATGATAATATCCCCTGATGAAGGCGGAATGACAAGATGTATTTATTATTCATCAGTTATGGAACTGGATTTGGGGATGTTCTATAAAAGAAGGGATTATTCTGTTATTGTTAATGGCAAAAATCCTGTAATAAGCCATGAATTTTTGGGAGGCAACCTGGAAGGAAAAGATGCTATTGTTGTTGATGATATGATTTCTTCGGGGGATTCAATGATTGATGTTGCCGGCAAATTAAAGGAAAGAAAAGTAAAAAATGTATATGTATTTGCTTCATTCGGATTGTTTACCGAGGGATTTGCCAAATTTGACAAGGCATACAAAGAAGGCATAATATCAAAGGTGTTTACAACAAATATGATTTATCGAAAACCTGAGCTTTTAGCTAAGCCTTGGTACATTGAAGTGGATATGTCAAAGTATATTGCAAATATTATAGATACATTAAATTATGACAATTCTTTAAGCGAATTATTGGATCCGGCTCAAAAAATCAAAAAGCTGCTTAAAAAATAAGATAAATTGAAATAAATATTGTAGTATGTTATAATTTTTTATCATTAATATTCTAAAGTTAAACATACTAAGAAAAAAGACATGGAGGATAAAATGGCTCTGAGAATGGATATCGGCATTGACCTGGGCACAGCCAGCGTATTGGTTTATATTAAAGGCAAGGGAATAGTTATTAATGAACCGTCTGTTGTGGCAATTGACATTAATACAAACAAAATACTCGAGGTGGGAGAAGAGGCAAGGAAGATGCTTGGACGTACTCCCGGAAACATTGTAGCTATAAGGCCTTTAAGAGATGGGGTTATATCAGATTTCGACATTACGGAAAAAATGTTGAAATATTTCATCAAGAAAGCAGTTGGTAATTCACTGGTAAAACCAAGAGTTATTATTTGTGTTCCAAGCGGCGTTACAGAAGTTGAAAAAAGGGCAGTTCTTGAGGCAAGCAATAACGCTGGTGCAAAAAAGACATATTTAATTGAGGAACCTGTTGCAGCTGCCATTGGGGCAGGTCTTGACATAACAAAGCCCTCGGGCCATATGGTTATTGACATGGGCGGAGGTACAACTGATATTGCTGTCATATCACTGGGAGGAATAGTTGTAAGCAGGTCCATCAAGGTTGCCGGTGACAAGTGCGACGATGCACTTGTAAGGTACGTAAGAAAGAAATACAATGTGATGATTGGCTTAAGAAGTGCAGAAGAGCTTAAAATAAAAATAGGAACTGCATTTCCTGTAGAAGAAGAAAGATTTATGGAAGTAAGGGGCAGAAATCTGGTAACAGGCCTGCCGGTTAATTTGACTATTTCATCTTCCGATTCACTGGAAGCCATGGAAGAAACAATTACTACAATAGCTGATGCAGTCCATTCAGTTCTTGAAAAAACCCCGCCGGAACTGGCAGCCGATATAAGCGAGAAGGGAATTGTCATGACTGGCGGCGGATGTCTTATTCATGGAATGGATAAACTTCTTGAAAAAAGAACCGGATTGCAGGTAACCATAGCAGAGGATGCCGTATCCTGCGTTGCCAAGGGAACAGGCCAGTCTTTGGAGCATATGGATGTTCTGAAGGACGCTTTGATTTCTGAACATGTAAAAGCAAACTACAGTGTGGGATAGATTTTTAACCGGCTTTAAATGGCACTAAGGCTTTGGTTAATCATCAAAGTGTTAATAATAAATAATGAAAACAGAGGTTTGTTATGAAGGTTAGAAAGGCAGTAATACCTGCAGCAGGGCTGGGCACCAGATTTTTGCCTGCAACTAAAGCAATTCCAAAGGAAATGCTGCCCATAGTGGATAAGCCTGCAATTCAGTACATTGTGGAGGAAGTTGCCGCTTCCGGAATTGAAGATGTACTAATTATTACGGCAAGAAATAAAAGCTCTATCGAAGAGCATTTCGACAGAGCAGTGGAACTTGAATGTATTTTAGGGGCCGGCAATAAGGAAGAGCTTCTTGAAGAAGTTAAAGAGATTTCAAGAATGATAAATATTCACACTGTAAGGCAAAAAGATCCTTTGGGACTGGGACATGCAATATATTGCGCCAGAGCCTTTGTAGGTAATGAGCCTTTTGCAGTGCTTTTGGGCGATGATGTTGTGGATTCAAAAAAGCCCTGTCTTAAACAAATGCTGGAGGTTTTTGAAGAATACAGGGCAACAATTCTTGGAGTCCAACCGGTAGAATGGGGCATGGTACACAAATACGGCATAGTGTCAGGGGAAAAAATCAATGACAGACTATATACCGTAAATGATTTGGTTGAAAAACCGGCTAAGGAAAATGCACCTACAAATATGGCAATCCTTGGCAGGTATGTAATAACACCGAAAATATTTGAAATACTTGAAAATATAAAGCCGGGCTTAGGCGGAGAAATTCAGCTTACAGACGGATTAAGAGAATTATGCGGTATGGAAGAAATATATGCCTATATATTTCAGGGAAGAAGATATGATGTGGGGAGCAAATTCGGCTTTCTTGAAGCAACTGTTGACTATGCTTTAAAAAATGATGAGCTGAGAGAAGATTTTAAAAAATATTTGATGTCATTAAATTTAAAATAAGGGGTGGGGACATGTACAATGAAAAATTTCTAATATGGATTAACAGTCCATATGTAGATGATGATCTTAAAAAGGAGTTAAAAGAAATTGAAAAACTCGACAATGAAATTGAAGACAGATTCTACAGAGAACTGGAATTCGGTACCGGAGGCATGAGGGGGAAGATTGGTGCTGGCACCAATCGAATGAATTTGGTTACCGTTGCAAAAGCAACCCAGGGAATTGCAGATTATTTAATCGACAAGCATAAAAACCAGGAAATTTCTGCAGCAATTGCATATGATTCAAGAAATATGTCAAGAGAATTTGCAGAGAAGACAGCTTGTGTATTTGCGGCAAATAATATAAAGGTTTATATTTTTGATGATTTAAGGCCTACACCTGAATTATCCTATGCAGTGAGACATTTTGGCTGCAAGGCGGGTGTTGTGGTAACTGCAAGCCACAATCCACCGGAATACAACGGTTACAAGGTATATGACGAATTTGGGGGACAGGTTGTAGGTGATGCTGATACAATCATTGAAAAAATCAGCCAGGTAAAATTAGCTGACATAAAGTCATCAGAATTTGAAGGAAATGCAAATATTCAAATAGCAGGAAATGATGTGGATACATCTTACATAAATGAAATAAAGGGTTTAAGCCTAAGAAGCGATATTGATAAGGATATGAAAATTGTCTTTACCCCTTTGCATGGGACAGGCAATAAGCCGGTAAGAAGAGTACTGGATGAAATGGGATACAATAATGTATTTGTTGTGCAAGACCAGGAAAAACCTGACCCTCAGTTTTCAACTGTCAAATCTCCGAATCCGGAAGATATAGAGTCTTTTGAACTGGCAATAAAAAAGGCTAAAGAAATAGACGGAGACATAATAATAGGCACTGACCCTGACTGTGACCGGGTAGGGGCAGTAGTAAAACATAAGGGAGAATATGTTCCTTTAAACGGAAACCAAACAGGAGCCCTGCTTTTAAATTACCTGCTTGAATCCCTGCATGAGCAGGGAAAAATCCCTGAGTCTCCTGCAATTGTCAAAACTGTTGTAACCAGTGAAGTTGCAAACTGTATTGCAGGCAAATACAATACAGCCGTATTTGACACCTTGACCGGCTTTAAATATATTGCTGAATTGATGCAGGAATTTGAAGAAACAAAAGAATATAATTTCCTGCTTGGATATGAGGAAAGCTACGGCTATCTGGCAGGAACCTTTGTAAGAGATAAGGATGCAGTTATTGCTTCCATGCTCATTTGTGAAATGGCTGCATATTATAAGAAAAAAGGCAAAACGTTAATCGATGAATTAGATGAAATATATGAAGAGCATGGTCATTATATAGAAGAAACTATTTCATTAAGCTTTTCCGGTCTTGCGGGACAAAGCAAAATGAAAGCAATTATGGAACATTTCAGGGAAAACAAACTATCCTCTTTAGCGGGTAAAAAAATACCTGCAATTAATGATTATAAAATGAGTATTTCATTGGACCTTATTAAGGGGACCACAGAAAAATTATCTTATCCGAAATCGGATGTTTTGAAGTTTTGTTTTGAAGACGGATCCTGGCTTGTATTGAGACCTTCGGGAACAGAGCCTAAGCTGAAAGTGTATTTTTCAATTAACGGAGAAAGCAGTGAAAAATCAATAGAAACATTGGAAAAGACAAAAAGCGAGATATTAAATATAATTGACCGTATTCAAATAAATATTGGCTGAAGCCAAAAGCTAAACAGGGAGGAAATAAATATGAAAATATTTAGAACTACTGCCCAAAAAGTTATTTTAATAATTTTCGTTTTTGTATTGACATTAAATACATTAGTATATGCCGGAGTTAATCCAAGCAGGGAAGAACTGGAGCTTATGATTGAGAAGGTTGCCCAAAAAAGAGCAATCCCGTCGATTTTTTTAAAGGCAATAGCAAGAGTTGAATCTTGTTATGAACATTACAACAAAGACGGCAGTCCGAAAATTACCGGTACAAGCATAGGCCTCATGCAGATTAACAATAGAAACGGAGGATATGACAGCGATAAGCTTAAATACGATATAATGTACAATATTGAAGCCGGAGCTGATGTTCTTATGAGTAAATGGAGCATGAGTTCCTACAATACTGTTTCAAGCGTGGGAAATATGGACCCCAATGTTTTGGAAAACTGGTACTTTGCACTTTGGGCTTACAATGGATGGGCAAGCAGCAACAACCCCAACTCCTATGCAAAAAAATATACATATCAACAACTGATTTATGATGTTATTGAAAAAGAATATGATAGAAAAGTACACAATATTGATTTTTCATATCTTCCTGCAACAGAAAAACCGAGCAGGTCCCTGGTTGTGCCTACGCCCCAGTACACCAACAGCGGCGGCATAATTTTTTATGATAAGGGTGATTATGTAAGAACTGACGGCATAAGAGAAAAGTTCCACCTCAGGGATGGTCCTGCAGGCAGATACATACATGATATTTCCCTAAATCAACTGGCTGTCATTGATGAAGGGCCGGTACTGAAAAATGGATACTACTGGTATAAGGTATACATTGATGAAAATACCGGCGGCTGGATAGAAAGAAATTTCCTTTTTCGAACCGGAGATATAGAGTACGGGAGATATGTATTTGAGGATATATCCTTCCACTGGGCAAGAAAGATAATAATGGACCTCTACGGCAAGGGTGTCGTCAGTCAGGCACAATATTTTTATCCCGATAATTATATTTCTAAAGAAGAGTTTTGCATACTTTTAAGCAAGGTACTTGATTATGCTGAATATAAAAATATTAAATTAGAAGATAAGGGGATTTTGGAAGAAACTGGAGCCCCCATTGATAATATTCACCCATGGGCTCTTGAATATATAAAGGATGTTTATAATTTGGGATTGGTTGATGAGGATGACCTGCATGCTCCTTTGGAAAGCTTAAGCCGAAAAGAAGCAGCTTTAATTGTTGAAAATTTATTTGAAATCAGCGAAGAGTTTTCTTCATTAAATATAGAAGCAATATTCACTGATATAAGCAGTTTAAACATAGAGGAAATCAATGCGATTAAAACAATTTACACAAACAGCATTATGACAGGCAAAAGCTCAACAATGTTCAACCCTGACGCATATTTAACCAGGGCGGAGGCTGCAGTAATAATGGCTAAAATATCCGAAAAGCTGCCATAGCAGAGGAGCAGACAAAATCGTGCAGCGGGACTGCGCAGAACACAAGAATCTCAAAGGATAGTAATCTTGAAATTTTCAAGAGTCACTATCCTTTTTTGTTTTTGGTAAAAAGGTATTTGTAAACCCTATAAAAAATAAAGGTATAATTTTCAATAATATGGGAATATTTACATTATCAAACAGAAGTTATCGTCACAAAACAAAGAGGTGTGAATATTGAAATCTATAATTCATAAAATTATACTGATAATGCTCATTTTATTGATATTTAGCACAAGAGTCTATGCAGGCGTCAATCCTTCAAGAAAAGAAATCGAGGCTATGATTGATGAGGTTGCCTTAAAAAGAGCTATACCGGCAATACTCTTAAAAGGAATTGCAAGAGTTGAATCTGTATACAAGCATTTCAACAGCGACGGCAGCCCTAAAATATGCGGTACAAGTATCGGCCTCATGCAGGTAAACAATATATACGGGGGCTACGACAGCTACAGGCTTAAATATGATATATTGTATAATATAGAAGCAGGTGCGGATGTACTCCTCAACAAATGGAGCATGAGCTCATACAATCAGGTTTCAAGCGTGGGAAATATGGACCCCGATATTTTGGAAAACTGGTATTTTGCCCTGTGGGCATATAACGGCTGGGCACAAAGCAACAATCCGGTTTCACCCTATGCCAAAAAATATACCTACCAGCAGCTTGTATACGATGTAATTGAAAAGGAATACGGCAAAAAAATAAATAATATTGATTTTTCATATCTTCCGAAAGACAGCAAGCCAAGCAGGACTTTGACAGTTCCAACGCCCGACTCTTCCTCAATCGGCAACATAATACTTTATGAAAAAGGAGATTATGTAAGAACGGACGGCATCAGGGGGGCTTATAACTTAAGGGATGAACCCGGAGGAAAATATGTGCACCAGCTCAGTATCAACCAGCTGGGAGCAATTACCGAAGGACCGGTATTAAAGAAGGGCTACTATTGGTATAAAGTATACATCGATGAAACAAAAGAAGGCTGGATAGAAAGAAATTTGCTTGTGCGTACAGGAGATACAGAGTACGGCAGGTACATCTATGAGGATATATCCTTCCACTGGGCCAGAAAAATTATCATGGATTTGTACGGTAAGGATATAGTGAGCAAAGCAGCAGTCTATAATCCGGATGCACCTGTAACCATGGAAGAATTCTGTATTTTCTTAAGCAGAACACTGTCTCATATAGAAAACGCAAATCAGCAAAGTAAAATACAGGCAAAAAACAATCTTCTCTTCTATGATTTTACCAATGTACATCCATGGGCATTAAATTATGTAAAAGACATTTATGAGCGGGGATTATTGAAAGTTGTACATCCTTTGGAAAACCTGAATCGGAAAACGGCCGTTTTATTGATAGAAGAAATACTGGTAGCCACCAATAAATATGAGGAAATAGATATAAATATGATATTTTCCGACTTGAAAAGCCTTACAGAAGAAGAAATTCAAGCAGTTAAAAGGGCATATGTAAACGGGGTAGTATCCGGTAAGCACATAAAAGCCTTTTGCCCTGATGAATACTTAAGCAGAGCAGAAGCTGCGGTTATGATGGCTAATATAGTAAGCAAATATGTCCGTTAAGCTTAAGAAGGTTCCTAATCAGGAACCTTCTCTTTCAATATTGTGAAACCTTATATCGTAAATCCTGTCGAATTCTTTTGTTTCCTTATTATACACAAGTGCTGATCTGTTTCTGTTAAGAAGCTTTACAATTCTGTATACATCAATCCATATTTCTGCCAGTGCTTCCTTTTGAGATTCATCAAAAATTAGCTGCATTCCAAAATGAAGGTGGGGGGTCCTAATATTGTTGACATTCTCCTTCCTTGAATATCCGGTCATCCCTAAATATCCTATTACATCCCCTGCCGATACAATATCCCCTTCCTTGAGACTTTTGACATAAGGGTGATCCTTTCTCAAGTGAGCATAATAATAATATCTTTTGCTGTCCAAGCTGCGTATTCCTATCCGCCACCCGCCGTACTGATTCCAGCCTAATGCTTCAATTCGTCCTGATTCAACAGCAACAATGGGAGTTCCTATTGAGCCTACCAGGTCATTCCCCAAATGCACCCTTCTGAAACCATAGTTCCGGGAGTTTCCAAAGTCATCATAATGTCCGTAGTGGTAGCCTCCTCCTATGGGTGAAAATGCTTTTAACCCATACTTTTTAACCCAGACTTTTTCGCCGGTGTCTTCATCTTTAACCTGTATTTCGAAAGGTCCGGCAAAACCTCCCAGCACAGCCTTATATGCCTGGTAGTAGTAGCTGTAATGAGTCAGCTCCTTTGTCATACTTTCAATGCTTTCACCGCTTCTTAGTCTGTTTATTAAATTATCCATGTCCTTAGCCTTATATCTGGAAAAGAAATCACCCCCGTATCTGGTTCCAAGGTAAGCCAATAGTTCAATCCAGTCCAATTTTACCTCTTCGTCGATACTGTTAATATCAGCCCTCAAAGCCTTATCCATGGCATCATAAGAAACCCTGAAATCCACCCACTTTATGAAATTTTTTTCTTCATCTGCAGAAACAGATTGAGCTTTATTAATAAACAAATATAATGCCGATAAAATCAATATAATAGCAATAAATACAAATAATGATTTCCATTTAACTTTTATAACCATGTTTACCTCACAATTTTGGGGACATCCCTCCACCCAAAAGACTATCTCTAAAGTAGAGGTGTGTCCCCATACCTACTATTAATTTTATGCAAATTGCAAGTTGTTAGAACATTAGATTTTTTGGTGCCCGGCACCATTGCCAAAGCTATGCTTTTATGATAGTATGAATTGATT
>CAZAYQ010000063.1:0-9667 GCA_964489345.1 uncultured Clostridia bacterium
TTTGTTTGCTCCTTTCGTCGCACAAATTTGGCATTCTGTGCGGTTGACCTACCAACCATTTTTCAGAAAAAAGACTCTGAAAAATGGGGTTAGGTCATACTATACTGCGTGTTCTTTTATTGTTAAATCCCCTTCTATTACTTTAGTAGGACATTTTTCCACACAAATCATGCAATGTGTGCATTTGTCATAATCAACCTTAGCTAAATTATTTGTAACATGTATAGCATCAAAAGGACAGTTCTTTTCGCAAATTTTGCATGCTATGCAGCCGATTTTACAAACATCCTTGACAGCTTTACCGAAGTCTTTATTGTTGCATCCAACTATAACGTTATTTTTGTAGGGAACAAATTCTATTACTGCCTTAGGGCATTCTTCAATACATTTACCGCAGGCAGTACATTTTTCTTTGTCTATTACTGCTATTCCGTCAATTATATCAATAGCATCAAAATCGCATACTTCAACACAGTTTCCGTATCCAAGGCATCCCTTGTCACAGGATTTGTCTCCTCCCTGAACTGCTGCTGCTGCCTTACAGTCTTTCACTCCATGATATTCGTGTTTTTTGAATGCTAAGCAATCATTTCCAAGACATAATACATGAGCTACTTTTTTTTCTCCCTCTTCTGCACTTGTACCCATGATATCTGCTATTTTTGCATGAGCCTGATAATTTGCCACAGGACATCCGTTTACAGGAGCCTTGCCTCCTGCTATTGCTTCAGCCATGGCATCACATCCCGCATATCCGCAGGCACCGCAATTTGCACCCGGCAAAGCATTTCTTACATCAATAATTTTCTGATCTACATCTATATGAAACAGTTTAGCTGCAATTGCCAATAGGACCCCGCATACGGCGCCTATAACGCCAGTGACTGCCACTGCTTTTACTATAACCATATCTACCTCCTATAATTGCAATCCTGCAAAGCCTAAAAATGCAATAGACATAAGACCTGCCGTGACCAATGAAACAGCTGAGCCTTTCATAGATTCAGGCAAATCAGCATAATCAACCTTATCTCTTACTCCTGCAAATAATACTATGGCAAGCAGGAAACCTGAGGATATACCTACTGAATAAACCAATGATTCAACGAATTCATATTCATATATAATATTATTTATGGCGACACCCAATACTGCACAGTTTGTAGTAATAAGGGGCAGGAAAATACCCAATGCCTGATATAAACCCGGTGCTGATTTCTTAAGAAACATTTCAACAAATTGTACCAGTGCTGCTATTATCAGTATAAATACTATTGTCTGCAAGTACTCTAATTCAAGAGTTACCAAAACAGCATAATGAAGAATGTATGTTATAACCGATGCCAATGTTATAACGAATATAACTGCAATACCCATGCCTGCTGCAGTATCTATTTTTTTTGATACTCCGAGGAAAGGACAAACCCCAAGGAATTGCATAAATATTATATTGTTAACTACAAATGAAGTTATAAATAAAGAAACTAATTCCATTTCCTACCTCCTAAGCTTTCTTTCTTCTTGAAAATAAATTCACGGCACCTATCAGCAATCCAAGGAGGATAAATGCCCCCGGCGGTTGTATTGCCATCATCATAGGCTCATAAGCCTCAGGGAAAACTCTAAAACCTAATATTGTACCATTGCCTAATATTTCTCTTGCAGAGCTTAGTAAAATCATAGCAACCAGGTAACCCACTCCCATTCCTAAACCGTCTATGGCAGAATCAAGAACCCCGTTTTTAAAAGCAAAAGCTTCAGCCCGTGCAAGAATTATACAGTTAACAACTATCAAAGGAATAAATACACCCAATGCCTTGTATAATTCAAATGTGTAGGCATGCATCAATAAATCTATTATTGTTGTAAAGGCTGCAATTATTATTACAAATGCAGGTATTCTAACTTCATCTGGTATAAATTTTCTCAATAAAGATATTACTATATTTGAACCTGTTAAAACTGCTATTACGGCTACCCCCATTCCTATTCCGTTAATAAGTGATGTAGTTATTGCCAAAGTAGCACACATGCCGACCTGTTGAACTAAAATAGGATTTTCTGTTGTTATACCATTTTTAAATATTTCAAATTTATTCATTCCTTCCTCCTATTTCACATATTCTGTATATATAGCTATAGCGTTGTTTACAGCACTTAAAAATGAATCAGAAGAGTAAGTTGCCCCTGAAACTATATCATAATCCCTAATAGAAATTTCAGTACTTCCATCTTTTCCTATAAACTGATCTGTAAAAGCAGGTCTGGTAACTTGAGAACCTACCCCTTCAGTTTCTGAATGAGAAAGCACACTAGTTCCCGATATTTGTCCATCCGGTGTGAAACCAACATACAATTCTATATCTCCGTTGAAGCCTTTTAAAGTGCTCAATGTTTTTACGACTTTACCAAGCTCATTTCCTGATCCGTCAAGAGCTGTAAGCAGATTAATGAATTTGCTGTTATCTGCCTTAATTGATTCAACCAAAGCAGCATCTTCATCCCTAAAGGCTTTAGAGCCCGGCATAACTGCTTCCAATACAGCAGGGTCCATACTTGCCATTGCTTCATTTTGAGCTATTAAATCCTTTGTTGTATCATTTAACCAAGCTAAAACGCCTGCAGATATTGCCCCTATTAGAAACAAAATGCCGGCTAATTTTACAAAACTATTTTTCATTTTTTTTACCTCCTCTTGCCAGTCCGAACACATGAGGTTTTATATATTTATCTATCATTGGAGTCAAAATATTCATCAGTAATATTGAATAAGATACTCCTTCGGGATATCCGCCCAATTTCCTGATAAACATTGTAAGCATCCCTGCTCCGATTGCAAAAATAACTTTGCCTTTATCAGTAACAGGGCTTGTTGCATAATCGGTAGCCATGAAAAATGCACCTAATATCAGGCCCCCGCCCAGGATGTGGTAGGGTAAATTGCCTGCATCAATAAGCAATGCTATTGCTGCAACCGTTCCGATATAGAATACAGGGATTATCCATTTGATTGTTCCCCTGTAAAGAAGATAGATGCCGCCTGCCAACAATAGTATAGATGATGTTTCTCCTATAACTCCCGGGATATTTCCTATGAGCATATTCCATATGGAGGGCAGTTGTCCGGCAGCCGTACCCTTCAACAATGCCAGCGGTGTTGCAGAAGAAAGGGCATCAGTCACCGGGTCAATAAAACCGCCTACCATATGTGATGACCATGAAGCCATTAGAAAAGCTCTTCCTGCTAACGCCGGGTTTAAAAAGTTAAATCCCAATCCTCCAAATACCTGCTTTACTATTCCAACTGCAAATGCAGAACCCACGACGGCAATCCACCAGGGGGCTTCTGCAGGTAAATTAAATGCTAAGAGCATTCCGGTAACAACAGCGCTTAAATCTGTAATTGTCACAGGTCTTCTCATAGCTCTTTGACAAAGATACTCTGTAACAAGAGCTGATGCCACGGAAGCCAGCACCAATATCATTGCTTTAGTTCCAAAATAATATATACTTGCTGCCAGTGCAGGCACTAATGCAATTATTACATCAAGCATTAACTTTTGTGTTGTTTCATCGGATCTAATATGAGGTGACGATGAACCAATCAATTTAATTTCCATCAATATTTCCTCCTATTTAGCCTTTTTACGTCTTGTTAATATTTCTTTTTTAGCCACGCTTATCGATTCTTTAAGGGGTCTCTTTGCAGGACATATATATGAACATGCACCGCACTCGATACAGTCAGTTGCATGATATTCATCAGCCCCGTCGAAATTTTTAAGTAAAGAAAACCTGCTTATTTTATAAGGCATTAGATTAACAGGACATGTATCAACACACTTGCCGCATAAAATACAGTTTGAAGCTTCCGGAACATTTGCTTCTTTTTTATTTAAAACCAATATTCCCGATGTTCCTTTTATAACAGGAACTTGATCAGTATATTGAGCTATTCCCATCATTGGTCCGCCGTTAATTATTTTTCCCGGCTCTTCTTTATAACCGCCGCACATTTCAATACAATCTTTAAACAAGGTTCCTAATCTTACATATAGGTTCTTGGGATTTTCAACGGCGCTTCCTGTTACAGTTACCACTCTTTGAATGCAAGGCATTCCTGTCTTTATAACATTGCCTATTGTGGTAACGGTACCGACATTTTCAACTACACATGCTACTTCCATGGGTAGTCCTCCTGAAGGTACAACTCTTCCCGTAACAGCATTTATCAGTCTTTTTTCATCCCCTTGAGGGTACTTTGCTTTCATTGAAACTACTTCGATAACTTGGTCATCTCCCACTGTTTCTTTCATCGCTTCAATTGCATCAGTCTTGTTGTCTTCAATGCAGATGTATGCCTTATCTGCACCTAATGCTTTCAAAATAGCTTTTGTTCCTAGCAGTACAAGGTCAGGTTTTTCAAGCATAAGTCTGTGGTCAGCAGTCAAATAAGGCTCGCATTCAGACCCGTTAACCAGCAAGGTGTCAATGGGTTTGTCCTTTGGAGGGCTCAGTTTAACATGTGTGGGGAAGGTTGCCCCCCCCATTCCTGCCATGCCTGCTTCTTTTATAATAGAAAGTATATCTTCCTTTGAAAGAGCCTCAAGACTGCCCTTTGATTTAACTGACTCATGAACTTCATATTTTCCGTCGTTTTCTATAATAATGCTGTTTACCTTTGCTCCTCCGGGAACTTGCCGGTTTTCAATCTTTTTCACTGTTCCGGACACACTTGCATGAACAGGTACTGAAACAAAGGCTTTTGATTCGCCGATTTTTTGTCCAACTTTTACACTGTCTCCCACTGCTACCAAAGGGTCGCATGGAGCCCCGATATGTTGTGACAATGGAATAACAACTATATCAGGAGCCGGTGCATCTTCAATCGGCACATTTTCTGTAAAAGATTTACTATGAGGAGGATGAACTCCGCCCCTGAATGTAAATAATTTTGTGCTCATATTACCACCTCTTGAAATTAATAATAATGAATTATAAAAAATGTTATAATCTCAAACATAAAAGATTATAACAGATTGTTTTCGACTTTTAAATACTTTTTTTATTTGTTTATGAAATTTTATCACTATTTATCATATTAAGCAAGAATATTAATTATCAAATTTTGCCTGCATTTACATTTTCATTAATATATTCCTTAATCCACGTTAAAATGCTCATATCATTAATACTCATTCCATCAAGCATTTTTTTTGCTTCCCTGGTATCAAAGATAAATTCTCCTGAATCTGTTCTATGGGTATAGACCAGGTCGAAATTATCGCCTGAGTTTATGATTGTCATAATTGTTTCTCCCATATTTCCAAGGGGTGCCCTGTCAATGTTATCTCTTTCAAAATAGCAGAAAATAGTGGTTCCAAAACCTATCTTCGATTCTATTTTCAAATAACCCCTGCATCTTTCGCATGCTTCTTTGAGCATTGGAAGACCCAGTCCCACCTTTCTGGTGGTCCGGCTAGTGTAAAAAGGATTTGTAACTCTCTTTATAACATCCCCGCTCATTCCTTTTCCGTTATCTGCAATAGATATTGTAAGGCGGTTGTATTTTTTACTATCCTCAATTTTTATTTCAAGCAAGGAAGCATCGGCCTTGATGCTGTTCATGGCTATATCCAAAATGTGCATTGAAATTTCTTTCATAGTTCCTCCATACCTAAATATCTGTAAACATCATCAATGTTATTTAATTCAAAGTAATTAACCGCTTCAGATATGTCAATGAGCTGATGGGCGTCTGAATTATTAAGCACCTTGTATTTTTCTATTATTTTACTGTCTATAGGTATTTTTGAATATACTTCCACATAGTCTATTTTAAGCTGGAAGGGCATAAAACCTAAAACTCCCAGGATACCGTCGGTCATTTTATTAATATGGGCGGGAATCATAGCTCCTTTGTACTTCTTAACAAGGGAATATAAATCCTCAATAGTATATATAGAAGCATTGAGCAATAATTTTTCCAGGCTGCCTGTTTTTTCATCCTTGGAATTATATATGTTTTGTTCTCCGAATATTTCAATCTTGTTTTTTATAAAAGGGAGAGAATCATAAATAATAGAGCCAAATTCCATTGCATTTTTTAGTTCCTTGAAATAGCAGAGAACATGGACTTCTTCTTTTGTTGTAACTTCAATCCCCGGTATCACTTTAATTCCCTCTTCATGGCTTAGCTCCATTGCTGCAGGCAGGTTGAAGGTTGAATTATGGTCTGTGATAGATATGATATTCAACCCTTTTATCAAAGACATATTTATAATATTATTTGGTGTCATGTCGCTTGAACTGCATGGAGACAAATCCGAATGAATATGCAAGTCATAGTAAAATTTCATCTTATTCCCAGGTCTGACATCCTGCATGCCATTTGGTATGCACTTTCTCTAGTTTTAAAAACAGCTATTTCCAATTCCTTTGCCTTTTCTATTGTATCCTTGTCCACTTCCATTCCTTCGACAACTATTATGCAGGCAAGCTCTATAAGCTCTGCAACAGCTACAATATTAATATGGGTTTGGATGGTAATCCATGCATAGTTCTTCTTTGCTTTTGACATTACAATACTTAGCAAATCCCCTATATAGACACCTTCAACTTCAATATTTCCTTCTTTTTCACACAAGGGTGTAAGCTGCAGTTTTTCTGCAAATTCTAAGCAGTTCATTTTTTTCCTCCTGTTTATTTTTTAGCTCTCAGCACAACACAGTCTTCAAATTCAGACTCTTTATTATAAACATCTTCAGCATGAGCCAAACATGTGGGTGCTCCGCAGGAACCGCAGTCCAAGCCCGGAAGCATATCATAGATTTCTTTGATTTTTTCATTCTTTTCAACAGCTTCCTTTAAATTAAGCGTGCTTAAACTTTCTTCTTCCTTAAGCTTATAATCGAAAAAGCCTGATTTATACATTTCTTCAAATCTGTCAATGTCCGGATTTAAACATTCATCTTCCAGACTGTTTGATATATAGTTAATGCTGCTTGTTGCAATAAATGGATTTACCACATTAAAGGTCCCCCCTACGCAACCGTTGACGCAGGCTGAAGCTTCTACAAAGTCTATGTCGTTTAATTTACCGTTTTCAATTTCTTCCATTATTTGAATGATGTTTTCCATGCCGTGAACTGCAATATAATTATTCAGGCCTGAATTTTCTGATTGACCTCCTGCAACAGCCCATTTCATTCCGGAAAGGGACGGGTATGAGCATGTATTGTTGTCTTCCCTTATAACTTCCCTGTACAAGTCGCCGTATATTTTATTAAGAGGTATAACCCAGTCTACCGAAGGCTTGTAATCACCGATAGGATTTGTTACCGCAAGAAGTTTGGCAGGGCAGGGTGATATATAAAACACCTGTATATCTTCATCCTTAAGGTTAAATTTTTTTCTTGCCCTTTCTCTTGAAAGTATTCCTGCTATTTCCATAGGCTCTCTTATTAAAATAAGGTTATCCATCAATGAAGGATATCTGTATTTAATAAGTCTTACTGCAGCAGGACAATATGTTGATATATAAGGTCTAACTTTTTTTTCTTTATCTATTTTAAGTTTTATTGCTCTTGCAACCAATTCTGCAGCCCAGCTTGCATCATATACAAAGTCAAAACCTAATTTTAAAATTGAATTTTGCACCTTGCATATATCTGTTCCCCTGGGGAACTGACCGTATAATGATGTGGTTGGAATTGCAATTCTATATTTATCCGGCGTACCGCGTATTTGATCAACCCACTCTATCGATTCAGGAGTATATGCGTTGTAAGGACAGACTTTTATGCATTCACCGCAGTGTATACATTTTGATATGTTTATATACGCTTTGTTGTTGATCAGTCTGATTGCCTGTGTTGGGCATCTTTTCATGCAGTTGGTGCATCCTCTGCATTTATTTTCGTCAAACATAATTGAAAAATTCATTTTTTCCTCCTACAAATTGATTGTCACACTAATTGTTGTCCCTGTATCCCCTGTCTTAATTTCCAATTGGTCGGAATATTTCTTAATATTAGGAAGTCCCATACCGGCACCAAAACCAAGCTCTCTTACTTTGTCTGTAGCAGTTGAGAATCCCTCTGTCAATGCCATGTCTACATCCTTTATGCCCGGGCCTGTATCTTCAGAAATTATTGCAATTCTATCTTCATAAATATCGCAGTGAAGTTTTCCCCCGAAGGAATGTATCACCACATTTATTTCTGTTTCATATGATACAATTGCTGCTTTTCTTATAGTAGCAGCATCAATGCCTAATGACTTCAAATTACTTTTTATGGCACTTGAAGCTTTTCCTGCAGCCATAAAATCATTTGCAGTCACATTGTAGCTGTATCTTTTTAAAAATTTTTCAGTCATTTAATTTCTAGTCCTTCCATTCCGCTAATTGCCAATAATCCGCATGTTTTAAACATAGTATAATCTGTTGCAAGTATTGTAAGTGAGTTCTCTTGTGCCAACTCAATAACATCTTTGCCGGGTCTCTTACCCCTTACAAATAATACAACGTCAATATCCAGCATCTCAGCAGTTCTTATGACCTGAGGATTATTTAAACCTGTTATAAGCAATGCATCGCTGCAGGCATAAGCAAGCACATCACTCATTAAATCACTGGCAAAACCGTATTTCAGCTCGCTGCTGTTATCTTTATAATTTGTTATAACATCAGCTTTTACTACATCAACCACATCTTTAATTATCATGCTATCCCCCGTTAAATTTTTATAAAACCTTCTATATCAGCTTTCCCGCCGACATGCACGTCCAAAATACCGTCATGAAAATCAACTTTAACATATATGAGGCTTTTTTCCTTCATGGATTCTCCTTGAATTACTTCCATTCGGCCGGAATATCCTTTAGTGTAGAGGAGACTTCCCAATGCTCCGTTAGATGTACCTGTAGCACATTCTTCATTTATTCCAACCCCGGGAGCGAAATTTCTCGCATAGACCATGCCATCCTCCATTGTAAATACATGATAGCCCACTACATCATTTTCATTTGAAATATCATCTATCATCTTAAAATCAGCTTCTATACTATTAAGCACATCCCTTGATATGACCGGTACTAAAATATCTTTTAAACCTGTGGACACTATTGTGGGTTCAATATCATAATTCGTGAGCCCTATTGAGCTTTCATCTATATTAAGTGAATCTGCTATATGTTTCTTATCCTTCAGTTTTTTGTATATTTTAGGCTCGCTTTGCTGCATAAGAACGTAATCAGCATCTTGACCCTTGAATGTTATTTCAATCTTTAGCCTGCCCGCCCTTGTATTTTGAAAAACTGTCTTTGTTTCATTAAAGCCTTTTATATGGCCTGTTTTAGCCAGGAAGTAAAAAGCAGCAATTGTTGCATGACCGCAAAGGTCAACTTCACAAACCGGAGTAAAAAAACTTACATCATAATCGTTTTCATTTTGTTTAAAAATAAAGGCTGTTTCTGACAATCCTACTTTCTTTGCTATCTCCTGTTTCCTGTCATTTGATATTTGTTCATCAAGAACAAGGACACCTGCCCCGTTGCCGCCTTTGTTTTCACAGGTAAATGCTTTTAGTATTGCAATTTCCATCCTGCCTCACCCCTTTGTTATATATTCATTATAATTTAAAATCCGTATAATTACAAGTGAAAA
>CAZAYQ010000064.1:0-9392 GCA_964489345.1 uncultured Clostridia bacterium
AAATAATCAAAAGCATGTCCGGCAATGAATAAATAATATCCACAAGCCTCATCATGATAAGGTCTGTTTTCCCGCCGAAGTAACCTGCTATAGACCCATAAATAACACCAATTATCAACACTATAACGGCTGCAAAAAATCCTACTAAAAGAGATATCCTGGCACCAAAAATAACCCTTATGGCATAATCTCTGCCTGATGCATCAGTGCCGAATATATGGGGAAATATGTTTTCACCGTTCTCCATTCGTTTTAATTCCGTTTCACCATATTGGAAGGGTTTTAAATTATTAAAAGTTTTATCTGTTCTTTTCCCTTGAGCTACACCTAATTGCTGCTCATAGGTATATGGGTAAAACATTGGTACAAATGTTACCAATAAAGCAATAACCACAATAATCCACAAGCAAGTCATTGCAATTTTATTCTTTTTTAACCGTCTCATACCATCTTTGAAGAATGTAACACTTTCACTCATTCTCACTTGCTGAGCTTTTTCTTCATCTGTTGCCTTTTCAAAATCCTTTAAATTAAGCTGAAAGCTAAGAGGATTCTTTTTTGGTAAATCATTTATATTATTCATGTATATCCCGCTTTCTATCCTAATTGTATTCTTGGGTCAAATACCTTATACATAATATCCGTTACAAGCATCATGACTATAATAATGCTTCCTAAAAATATTGTGGTTCCCATTATCATAGTATAATCACGATTAATTATACTTGAAACAAATTCTTTTCCCAGTCCCGGTACCGCAAATATTTTCTCAACAACCAGGCTTCCCGTAACAATGTAAGCAATCATTGGGCCTGCATAAGTTATAACAGGTGTAACCGCATTCCGAAGAGCATGTTTGAATAAAACCTTTGAAGGTTTAACCCCTTTTGCTTTTGCCGTTCTTATATAATCCTGGCTTAATACATCGAGCATGCTTGACCTTGTTAGTCTTACAGTATAGGACATAGGATATAAGCTTAACGATATGATAGGAAGAATAAGTCCTCCGGGCTGATTCCCATTGGCGGGAAAAATTCCAAGCCAAACGCAAAATATCAATAAAAGCAAAGTAGCAATTATAAACGAGGGCATGGCCACCATTGCTGTAGATATAACCATAATAATTTTATCTAATGCTCTATTATGAAATACAGCTGCTATGGAGCCAAAAATCATTCCCATGGTAAGCGCAATCAAAGCTGCAGTTCCTCCTAATTTTGCACTAACCTTAAAACCGGTCTTTATAACTGTACTTACTTCTCTTCCTCTCTGCTTAAGGGAAGGGCCGAAGTCAAATTTTAACACACCTTTTAAATAAGTTGTATATTGCTCTGATAAAGGTTTGTCTAATCCGTATTTTGCTTCTAATGCCTTAGTAACTGCCGGAGTTGCCGCCTTTTCACTTAAAAACGGTCCGCCGGGTATGTTGTGCATTGCAAAAAATGTTATAGTTATAATCAAAAATATTGTAACTACTGCTAAAACCATTCTCTTAACAATATATATTGCTAATTTAGAATCCATTATTTACTACCTCCAAAAATTTCAAATAAAATAATGTAATGAATATATATTTTATTCTTAAAACAACTTTATTTCAGTAAAACATAGGATATTATAACACAGCTTTTTTATTAATACAATATCTTTATTTATATGCCGGAATTGTTTATTTATGTAAGGAAAACGATACAATCCTGTTAAGTTCGCTGAATCGTTTATATTAATGCACAAATAAAATAAAAGCAATCAATATACACCCTTTATTATGTAATGTCATATTATAAAGAGTCTTTATAATGCATTCATTTAACAAAATATGTTATCTGTATAAAAACATTGTTTCATATTGAAAAATGAATTATACAGATAACATTTTTTTTATTATTTCATTTTCTTTAATATTTCGCATAGCAGCTTATAGACATTCTCAACAGACTTTATACTTACATGTTCATTTGGCGAATGGGCATCATATGCATCAGGTCCCATGGATATGGCATCAAGCCCCGGAATTTTACCCATTAACAGTCCGCATTCAAGGCCTGCATGTATAGCTGCAACAACCGCTTCCTTTTTAAACATACTTTTGTACACTTCAATACAAATATCCCTTATTTTGGATTCCTTGGCATATTCCCAGCCGGGATAATGGCTTCCTGCTTCAAATTCAACATCCAATAGCGATGCCAGCTGCTTCATGGAAGGAACAAATCCGTATGTAAGCAGTGTTTCGACACTGCTTCTTGAATGACTAAACAATGTAATATAATTTTCGTCAGTAGTTATAACGCCTAAGTTATTACTGCTTACAACTAAATCAATTACCGTACTTTTTGATAACACTCCTACAGGTATTAAATTTATTAAGGATACAACCTTTGTGAATATGCTTTTTTCCAAGGGGACCAACTCCTTGTTTAAACACTCTATAATCACCTTAACCGACGAGTCGGTAAATGCATATTCATTTTTAAGAATTCTATTCCACTTTTCAACTTTTTCGTATACTTTATTTGTTTTGGCTGTAATTACTGCATTAGCTTCTCTTGGTATTGCATTTGTTTTTGAGCCGCCTGTAATGCTGACAAGCTCTACATCATCCATTAAATCATAAAGAATTCTTCCAAGGATTTTATTGGCATTTCCTTTTTCTTTACTGATGTCCGTTCCCGAATGACCGCCTGATAGTCCTTTTACCCTAATCCTATAAGCGGCTTGTTTTGAATTTTGGAATTTTAAAGGTATTTTAAAATTAATTTCACTTCCGCCTGCGCATCCGGAAGTGAATACTCCTTCTTCTTCGCTGTCTAAATTCAATAAGTATTTGCTTTTAAACAAGCCCCCATCCACATTCTCTGCTCCGGTCATTCCCTTTTCTTCATCAACAGTTATTAAAACTTCAAGAGCCGGATGGTCTAAATCCGAATTTAGGATAGACAAGGCATAAGCAAGGGCTATGCCGTTATCAGCTCCGAGAGTGGTATCCGTGCCATAAATATAACCATCGCTTACCCTTAATTTTATGGGATCTTTTTCAAAGTCATGGTCAATACCATCATTTTTCTCGCATACCATGTCCATATGCCCCTGCAGCATTACTACAGGTGCTTGTTCATAACCCTTTGATGCGGGCTTTTTAATAATTACATTTAAATATTTATCCTGAATTACTTCCAAGTTTTTTGACTTGGCAAAATTGAAAAGATAATCCGAAATCTGCTTTTCATGTCCGGAACAACGGGGTATTTTAGATATTTCCTCGAAATAATAAAAGACCTTTTCCGGTTTTAAACCTTCTAAAACTCTCATATATCCTCCTATTCCACTTCGCCTATTCTGTTAAAAGGGAAAAATCTGAATTCAACCTTGCCTATTACCTTGTCCTCACCTATATAAGGTTCATCCCAGTACCTTGCATCATAGGATATAGGCCTGTTGTCTCCCAGAAAAAAATATGAATCTGCAGGTACTGTAAATACTTTTTCTTCTCCCTGGGACCTAAATGCATATGGCTCTTCAATCTTTTCTCCGTCAATAAAAATACTGCCGTCCTTTTTTAATTCGACTCTTTCACCCGGTAATCCTATCAGTCTCTTCACCAGTCTTTTATCTTCCAGTTCATCTGATTTGAATACCAGTATATCCCCTCTTTTTGCATCATTTATATCAAACAGTTCATTTACATACAATCTGTCACCGGGTATTATGGTATCTTCCATTGAGCCGGTAGGAACTGTTACAAGTATGAATACAAATTTATTAAGAAATAAAACAATAATTAAGGCAATTGCGACGGGAAAAACCCATTCCTTAACAAAATACCATACTCTTTGCTGCGTATTTGAATCAGTCATCTTACTTTCCGCCTAACCTAAAATATCACTGTAAACTCTGAAGAAATTGCCGCCTATTATAAGCTTGCAATCTTCCGTGGAAATTCCTCTTCTTAAAAGCTCTTCAGTCAGTTTAACTGCCTCAGCATGGGAATTTAAACTATCACTGTTATGGGGTTCAAATTTAAATTTTAATCCGCTCTTATAATAGCCCTTGCAAAGATCAAAACCATAACCGACATGTTTAGCCCCTGCAAGATTTATTATGTATTCTATGTGGTCTGCCAGCCTGCTTATTGGATTCTCCCCTTCTCTTACCCCTGCAATATTTGTATATGCATTTATTCCTATAAGACCATTTCTTTCAGCAATGGCCTTAATTTGATCATCGGTAAGATTTCTCATACTTCCGTGAATTACCCTTGAATTGGAATGAGAAGCAATAAAAGGCTTATTGGTGAATTTTAGAATATCCAGAAAGCCTTCATCATTTAAGTGGCTCACATCGATAAGCATATTCATTTCTTCCATTCTTTTTACAACATTGACGCCAAATCTTGTCAGTCCTCCCCTTTGACCTTCTTCAACAGGGTTAAAGCTGCAGCCGTCACAGACATAATTTCTCCTGCTCCACACAAGTCCTGCGGCCCTTACCCCAAGCTCATAGAAAATCCTCAAAAGACCGATGTCATTACCGATTGGTTCCAATCCTTCAAAGGAAATAATTATTCCGATTTTGTTTTCATTTGCTGCCTTATTTAAATCATCCCGGCTTTTTACCAATAAAACTTCACCTTGGCATGATTCTACATCCTCGATTAATGCTCTTATTTGTCCTAAGGCAATTCTCAAGGCCATTTCAGGCAAGAACATGTCATCTATGTATAAAGAAGATACAATTAAGTTAAATCCGCCCCTTTTAAGGTTTTCCAGATAATGATTTTTTATTACATCCTTTTCCCCGGCCAGGTATCTGTTGTAAATTTCACCTGCCAGGTCTAAGTGGGCGTCTGCCACGATATTATTTTTATGAAGTTCTACAGCAATTTCTTTGAAATCCATTTGCTCTCCTTTTACTAATTTGGGGGCATTTTCCCGGCCCTCAGTGCTATACCTATATTAGGGGTGTGTCCCCTACCTCTATATTATTATTATTTCTTTAGAAGCTTTATTTAATACTTCATTTCCGTCTTCGCTGACAGCAACTATATTCTCTATGCGTATTCCAAAATTTCCCGCAATATAAATACCCGGCTCAATGCTGAACACCATGCCTTTTTCCAGCTTCCTTTCATTGCTTGCCTTAATATCCGGAGCCTCATGTACTGAATACCCTATCCCGTGGCCAAGCCTTGTGAAAAAATATTTGCCGTATCCTGATTTTTTAATTATATCTCTTGAAGCCTTGTCCACATCCGGTATGTATGCACCATTTACAGCTGCTTTTTCTCCTGCTTCCTGACTTGCCTTAACTATTTCATAAACCCTTTTTTCTTCTTCTGTTATACCGCCTACAAATACCGTTCTTGACATGTCGGCGCACATATTCTTGTATTTGCATCCCCAGTCAAGCACTATGATGTCTTTTTCCTGAATTACCCTTTGGTCATCATTGTAGTGAGGATAAGAAGAATTAGGTCCTGAGCAAACCATGGTAAAACCTTCATCGGCGCCTTTTTCTTTAAATATTTCCCTCATTTTCCCCGCTATGTCTGCTTCCTTTATTCCCGGCTTTATAAACTTGAGAAGTTCATCATAGGACTCATCCGTAATACGGGCAGCCATTCTCAGATTTTGAAGCTCTTCTTCATCCTTTATTATCCTCATATCTTCCAAGAAAGGCTTGCCGTTTATAAATTTAACGTCTATTGCTTCCATTATCTGAAGAATTATAAATGCTCTTTCCGTAGAGTTTACAGCAACAGTCTTTCCTGTCAATCCCTGCTCTTCGAAAGCCGTTTTAACCGTGTCAGTAAATACATCTCCGTCAAACCAGCCGTAAACCTTAATATCTTGCCCTAAAACACCTTGAATTTCATCCTGCGTCAGCAGGTTGCAAATATAAAAGTAGCTTCCGTCATTTTTAATAATCAATGCTTGAAATCTCTCGCAAAGATGAGTATTATGACCCATTATAAACTCCATTTCTTCAGAGGGAGCAATTAATATGGCATCAATTTTTTCCTTTTTCAATATAGCAACCAGCTTGTTTAAATATTTTTCTCTCATTTCATCCTCCCATAAGCTTTCCTATTTGCATTATACTCTGTTTAACCCAAAAATCAACCATTACAGTCCTAAACCACCGAAGGTTCCAAAAGAAGCTTTCCTGTTTTAAATCGGTTTAAATTAAGCATACTTACATCTATTGAAGGTTTTTCCCCCAATATCATTTCAGAAATCGCAACACCTGTAATAGGACCAAACATAAAACCATGTCCGCTGAATCCCAGTGCAATATAAAATCCCCTTGCATTTTCAGCTTCATCATAAATCGGCTGCTTGTCAGGGGTCATATTGTAAAGACCTGCCCATTGCCTTATTACCCTCAATTTGGATATGGGAGGCAGGACCAAATCTATTGTTTTTGCCATTTCCTCAATAAAGTGCCAGCTGGATGTAACTCTTAAATCCCTGGGCTCGTTTTCATCGCCTCTGCCCATTATAAATGTGCCTTCAGGTGACTGCTGGATATAGAAATTCAGTCCGAAGGACATGACCATGGGATCCTGCATAGGCTCAACCGGCTCTGTAACAAGAATCTGATGCCTTTCGGAATATGTGGGTATATCAAGACCCACCATGCTGCAGATGCCGGTGGCGTAACCATTGGTTGCATTTACAACAATATTGGTAGAAATAAATCCTCTATTTGTTTCCACCCCTTTTACTTTTCCTTTTTCAACCTTGATTCCGACAGCTTCCGTAAAAGTATGAAATTCTGCTCCTAATCTTTTTGCAGCCCTGTAAAATGCATCTGTTGTTTGGAAAGGATTTAAAAAACCATCCTTGCTGCAATAGGCTGCTCCCTTTAGTATATCTGTATTCAGGTAAGGGACTATTTCCCTTGCCTCGTCCATTGACAGCATTGTTGAAGGGATGCCGCATGAATGCTGCACTTCAATATTCTTCTTGAACTGGTCCACTTCATGGTCTGTATGGGCAACTAAAAGGTAGCCTTTTTGTTTGAATTCCACATCTCTTTCATATTGGAGGATTTCATTGGCATTTTCATAAAATTCAATACTTTTTTTGGCAATTTTGCAGTTCATTTCTGTTCCCCACTGCATTCTTACACCGGCACCGCAGCTTCCGGTAGACCCGCTGCAGATGTAGTCTTTTTCAAGTACGACTACATCCTTAAGCCCCTTCTTGGCTAAGTTATATGCTATGGCACAGCCGGAAATACCGCCTCCGATTATTACTGCTTCTGCTTTATTCTTCATTCTTCCTTCCCTCCTTGGCAATAAGCCCCAGCTTTACTCCGACAACAGGAGGTCTGTTTGTTTGAAATTTAATATCCTTTATATTTTGACCTGTTGCATTTGCAATTTCCCGCATAATAAGCTGGCCGCAGGTTTTGCCCTGGCAGGGTCCCATACCGGCACGGGTTATTCTTTTTATTTCATCAAATGTAACATAACCATCATTTATCAGTTCTCTTATTTCCTTTAAAGTAACATCCGAGCACCTGCAGATTATAGTATTTTCATCCATATTAGACCTCCACCCTGATATTTCTTATTTCATACAAAAACTTTCTGTCTACTTCAATGGTAATTACCGGTGTTCGGTCAAAGGACTTCGGATTTAATATTTTTAAAACCTTCACGTCTGTTATATAATTCCCTTCCCTGTCAAGACCCTTTACGATTTGACCTTCCCGGGGAAGGGGTAAAAACTCATATGGTATTTTAACTTCAAGAGTTGAATCTGATTTTGACCCGTCCACTATTATAATAGCCAAGCCCGGGCATTTACTAAGGCATATTGCACAGCCTGTGCAGTTATCATAGTTAAGCCGGGGGATCTTGTTTATATCTTCTCCTATCTTTATTGCATCAAATCTGCATGCTGTTTCGCAAGGATTGCAGGGTATTTCTCTATAGCATTCAATTATTGCAAGGGGTCCCTTATTGATTCTTTCCATTGAAGGGAATTTTCCCATTAGCATTTCTCTGCTTGGTATTCCTGTTTTTTCAAACATTCTTGCCTCCTATCTGCTCAATGCCTTCTAAAATATGTTTCCCCGCGGGGCCTGAACGCAAATTGTCCAATTGTTTCATATAATCATTTTTCCTGTCTCTATAATCATCAGCTTTATATCCAATTTTTGCTGCAGCACATAAGCCTGCCAAATATCCTTCTACCATGGCAGCACTGGCTTCTTCCACTCCCGAAGCATCTCCTGCAACAAATACATTTTGAACTGTAGTTTCATAATTTTCATTTCGAAGGGGAACAAGGCCGCTTAATTGGGGAATATACTTCATTTGGCATCCCCTCATTGCAAGAAGCTCATTTAGCGGTGTAAGACCTACTGAGATACAGATTACATCAACATCAAAAGATATTTCTGTATTTTCTATGGGCTTGAATTTTTCATCAACCCTACATACAAGAGCTCTTTCTAAGAATTCTTTGCCTATTGCCTCTTTTACAGTATGAGAAGTAAGTATGGGCACTCCCATCCTTCTTATTTTGGAGGCATGTACCAAATAGCCTCCTATTTTAGGAGCTGCATCAAGTATTGCTTTTACCTCAACTCCTGCCTGCATAAGCTGGTAGCTTACAATAAGCCCTATATTTCCTGCACCCACCATCAGTACCCTGTCCCCCGGCTTTACACCGTAAACATTCATCAAGGTCTGAACAGCTCCTGCTCCGTAAATTCCCGGCAAATCATTGTTGGGAAAGCTTAAGGATTTTTCATAGGCTCCTGTTGCAACTATCACAGCTTTAGGTTTTATTTTATAGTAATACTCTTCCTTCTCAAGGACTGTTATTATTCCATCTTCAAACATTCCCACTACTGTTGAGTCTGTTTTTATTTCAACTCTTTCCTTATACTTATCAAGTTCTTTAATCAATATATGGGGGATGTCAATCCCTCTTGTAGATGCATATTGCTTTTCTGAGCCAAAAAACATATGTGTTTGCTTTACAAGCTGACCGCCCAGACTTTTATTCTTATCAATAATCATTACCCCGGCACCGCTTTTTGCTGCACTTATGCCGGCACAAAGACCTGCAGGACCGCCGCCTACAATAACAATTTCAGCCTCTTTCATACAATTACCCCTCTGCCTTCCTGGATTTCTACTGTCATTCCTTCTTCAAGGTCAGTAACACAGGTTTTTACGTTTGCCACACCATTTACTGTCATTAAGCAGGAAGAGCAATTTCCTATTGCACAGTAAAAACCCCTTGGTCTGTGCAAAAACAAGCTTCTCCCGAGGACCTTCACTCCGGCAGCATGTAAGGCGGCAGCTATCGTTTCCCCCTCATAGCCTTCCATTTCCTGACCGTTAAAAACAAACTTTATTTTCTTATCTT